>JAQTZZ010000038.1 GCA_028687545.1 Candidatus Wallbacteria bacterium | reverse complement strand
GGATCGAACATCAGATATTCGTTGGAAGGATTCGAATAGGTGTTCATTTGAGGAAACAGGCAGGCCATTTCAGCCTGACCGGCTGTCAGGGGTCCGACATATTTCTCCCGCTCAGTCCGGCTGGTGCTCGCTGCGCAAAGCTCGTTGTAGAAAACTTCATCGCTGCCAAACCATTCCTTTGAACCTGAAAAAGAAGTCACAGCATGGCTGATGTTCACGTTCAGCCAGCGCACCAGTCCCTTGGGCCTGGGTGCAGCCAGGATCATGTCCAGCACTCCGTAATCTGCGTAACCCTTGAAACGGCTCAGAATCTTGAGCTGATAGCCGCTCCATTGCGTGCCTAAGCCCGGAACCCATCTTTCAGCTCTGTCCAGCCCGCGATTCAGGTCCTTGAGCGTGCAGTAAAAACGTGCCCTGCTGATCATGTCGCTGTATCCCAGAGTGTCCCATTGATGGTCGACAGTAAATCCAGCTGGTGCTGGAAACGGTGTATATGGAGGATTGGTATAGTAGGAATTGTGGACATGCTGACTAGGAATCTTCATCGGTACATAAGCCCAGTATGGATAAGTATTGACTGAAGGAGCGTCAGTTTCATTCCAGTTTGTGTATTCATCGAATCCCATGCTGCGGTTGTTGACATCAAAATTGTAAGCGATTTTCACATTTCCACTGGCATCTGCGATCGACTTCCAGAACACCTGCCTCGGGGAATAGAAATAATTCGTCGAACTTTTCCATCCATAAGTAGCATCGAAGATATTGAAAGGGTAATTGAAACCCATGTTTTCGTATGCCAGCGGGTTATCCATTCTGATCAGCACAGGCTGGCCTGCGAAAAACTGGGGAACCTTGCCGTCGATCCGCTGATCTGAAACTCCGGTTAAGGAACCTGCTGCAGACATGTCATACCATTCGCTGCCTGTCTGCCGCAGCATGATCACCCTGCCGAACGGGATGTCACAGACATCGCCCGACAAGACGATTTCACCACTAGCGTTTGGAGGAGCAACATTAGCATATTTAGAGAGGTGCGGGTAAAAAAGGATTTCTCCGGTTTCAAGTTTATTATTGAAACCCGTACATCCGGATGATATACCAGTGTCTTTTTCGATATAACTCTCGGATGTGGTGAAATCATCTGCAATATGCCCGATTGGAATTTCGATCCGCCTGACATCTGCAAAGGACTGCCTGCTGAAGGTCAGAATCAGAATCATGAGCAGGATCTTCATATTTCCTTCTTCCAGATCAGGAAATCGTGCATCACCAGGCAATCGATCCCAGTATTCAAGAAACAGGCCAGGCTGTCCCGCGGGGTTTCCACGATCGGTTCGTCCGAGTGATTGAACGAGGTGTTAAGGAGCATCGGGATACCGGTGATCCTGCGGAATTCATCGATCAGGGAGTAGAACAAGGGGTTCTGGTCTTTTTCCACAGTCTGCAGCCTGGCAGTGCCGTCCACATGCACCACAGCAGGGATCAGGCTGCATTTATCAGGCAGGACGCCCGAAACAGTCATCATATATGGCGACGGACCGGGCGGATCGAAATAATTTGCCGCATATTCAGCCAGGCAGGAAGGAGCGAATGGCCTGAACCATTCCCTGTGTTTGACCCTCTGATTGAGCTTGTCTTTCATCTGAGGATCGCGCGGATCAGCCAGGATGCTGCGGTTTCCGAGTGCGCGGCTCCCGAACTCGGAACCACCCTGGAACCAGGCGACGATCTTTCCGTCAGCCAGAAGCCGGGCCGTTCTTGCGGGAATGTCCTGGAAGCGCGAGAAACAGATGCCTGAACTGGTGTTGACGAACCAGTTGCGCTGGTTTCTGTCTTCCCAGCGGATCGTTTCCCCTTCATGCACTCTGAATCTCCAGCAGGCTGAACGGTGCTGTCCCAGGTCGATGAAGGCCTTATATTCTCCGTTCGCATCATCGTAGGTCATCTCCTGTTCGGAAAATTGTGTTTCCTTCCATTCCAGAAGACTGTAAACGAGAACCACCTTATTCAATTCAGCCCGGTCACGCAGAAACCTGACTGCCAGCCTTCGATCCAGATAGGATTGTAAGGTTTCCAGGATTTCTTCGTCGCTGTAGGTGCATCCAAGATAAATATTTTTCAACTGGCTGGTATCCATCAGATCCTTGCGGTGCCTCTTCGTAAGGGCGAACGGCCGTTCACCCCTACATTTTATTTTCGACGATTCTCTTCGTGTCCCTTCCAATTACCAGTTCCTCGTTGGTGGGAATCGCATAAACACTGACCCTGGAATCCGGGGTTGAGAATTTTACGAATCCGCGGGCATTGTTTACTGTTTTATCAATTTTGAGCCCCAAGAACTCAAGGTTTTCACAGACCATCGCGCGGGTCACAGGACTGTTTTCTCCAACTCCAGCCGTGAAGACCACCACATCCAGTCCCCCCATGGCTGCGGCATAGGCACCGAGGTATTTTCTGATCCTGTAGCAGTATATTTTCATCGCCAGTGTGCAGTGAGGATCTTTCTCATCAGTCATCCTGGATTCGATTTCACGCATGTCGTTGGAAAGCATGGAAATACCCAGCATCCCGCTTTTCTTGTTCAGCAGATCGTCAAGTTCGGAAAGCCCCAGCTTCAGTTTGCGTCCCAGGTAAAATGGGATGGCCGGATCAATATCACCGCAACGGGTACCCATTACCAGTCCTTCCAGTGGAGTCAATCCCATACTGGTGTCCACTGACTTTCCGTGATCCACAGCTGTGATGCTGGCGCCGTTTCCCAGATGGATCGTGATGATCTTGAGATCATTGATGTTTTTTCCTTCTTTCTGGGCTGCCACGTTGGCCACATAGAAATGGCTGGTGCCGTGAAAACCGTATCGCCTGACTCCATATTTTTTATAGAATTCGTATGGAAGCCCATAAAGATAAGCGTAATCCGGCATAGTCTGATGAAAGGCAGTATCGAAAACTCCTACCTGTGGCTTGCCGGGCAGCAGTTCCTGCATGATCTTGACACCCATGATGTTTGGAGGGTTGTGCAGGGGAGCGAGTTCGATGCATTCCTCCATCTTTGAAATCACTTCCTGGTTGATCAGCACCGAATGGGCGAATTTTTCCGCGCCGTGTACAAGCCGATGTCCGACAGCCACAATCTCATCTTTATCCTTGATTACTCCGTAATCCTTGTGAGTGAGCTCTTTGATCATCTGCTCCACCGCGACTTTGTGGGACAGGACTGGAGCAACGTAATTCACTTTGGGATGCCCTTTGGGAGAATGATTGATGATGGCGTCATTTTTGCCCACACGTTCGATCAGTCCCTTGGCGATCACATCTTCTGTGTCCATTTCCAGAAGCTGGTACTTTACCGAGGAACTGCCGCAATTTAACACAAGTACTTTCACAAAACCCTCCGAAGTCATTTAGTAATAATAATACAGGTTTATAAGTTTATAAGATTTTAAGTTTTTAAGTTACGAAGCTATTTCTTTTAACTTACCATCTTACAAACTTACCATCTTACAAACTTACTCTCTTACCAACTTACAAACTTCTTTCATTAAAATACTCATGGCCTCATAGCAGCCACGCTATTTCCCTAATGGCAGCGTCGCTCCGCAGTTACCGCAGAAATGGTTGTTGTTTCGGTTGATTGCGCTGCAGCGCGGGCAATTGTGGCTTTCACCCCGCCGCAGATTGATGCCTGCCAGAGCCCACTGGGCGCTCTCCGCTACCCTCAGAGATTTGTCCTTCAGGCATTCTCTGAGGCATGGAACCGCCTGTTCATCGCCGATCCTGCCTAATACTTCAATGATTTTGAGCTTCAAGGCTTCGACTTCACCGGGGAGCTGTTCACACAGCACTTTACGGGTCTGAGGAGTGTTGATCTGACCAAGTGCGTAGACCACACTGTCCCTGATCCAGGTTTCCTTGGAAGCAAGCATGGTGATCAGCTCGTCCATGGCTTCGGTATGCCCGAATTTCCATAAAGCCTTGGCTGCGTTGACCCTCACGCGTACCTCATCATGATGCAGGAATGGTTTTAGTTTTTCAGAGACTGATTTATCACCGATCAATTCCACTGCTTCGATGGCATTGGCTACCACGCGATTGTCGTTGTCGTGAAAAAAAGGGATAATGAACGGCAGGAGTTTTTTATTGCCAAGCTTGCCCAGGGCTTTCAGCATGGCAGCTATCACATACTCATTCTTCTCGTTCTTCAGCGTTTCCAGAAGGGGTATCACAGCCTGGGAATTCTCGAGGGCAGTGATGGCAAGCACAGCATTCAACCGCAGCCACTCGTCGGTTTCAGACAGCATCTTGATCAGTGTTGCGAAATACTCCTGCCTCGGGTTGTTGGTGGCTTCATACAGCAGCTGGTATTTTTCCTGTTGAGTACCCTTGGACAGGTTTTTATCGAATTTCTCCCGCTCCATAAATGCATCCCCTTTATTCCTTAAGATTAATGTTTTTTTCTCTTGTTTTACCGCGGTCTTTCAGTTTTTTAATCTCGCGCAGCACTTTGGCTGACCAGTATTTCATGTCCTGATTGTTGCTCTGCAAAGCTTCTGCCAGTGCATCTTCAGCCGGCTCTCCGATCTTGATCAGAACCCGGGAGGCATTTTCCCTCATTTCGGCTCTGGTGCTGCCCAGGCAGTCAATCAGGTAAGGCACTGCTTTTTCTCCGCAGGCGGCAAGAATGCCTGCGCAGCGGTCAGCTTCCGGACCTTTTTCAGCAAGCCGGTCTATCAGCATGGTCACTGCCTGTTTGTCCCCGATCCCTCCAAGGGCCAGGATTGCCAGATTTTTAGCTTTAGGATCTCCGGCCTCGAGTATCGTGCGGATCTTCTCGATCGCCATCTCGCCCATATTGGTGAAAGATTTCGCGGTCCAGTAAGCTACATCCTCGTCGAGGTCGAACAGGAGTTTTGCCATCACATCCAGGGCCCGATTATCCTTGATTTTAGAGAGCGCAGTGATGGAGTATTTTCTCACCCATTCGTTGGGATCATTGAGAGAAGCATTGATCAGGTAAGGCAGGCAGCGTTCGTTTCCGATCAGGCTGAGTGTATAGGCCGCGAAATAGCGCAATTCGGAATCGCGGGAATTTGAAATTATCTCCAGGATCTGATCCAGCTCCTGAGGCCCGATCACTTCGATCACCTTTTTAGCCCAGAATCTGCGGTCTTCATTCTGGGACATGAGTGATTTCATTACAGGAATCAGGGAAACATCCCCCAGATCAATCAGAGATTCAGACACTTTGTTGCGGACAGTCCAGGATTCGTCCTGCAGCGCATTCACCAGGTTGATCACAACCCTGTCGTCCCGGATCTTGCCCAGGGCCTGAGCTGAATAGAAGCGCAGTTCCTTTTCGGGTGCGGTGAGCATCTTGAGCAGCGGTTCTATGGCGCGTTCGCCTACTTCACCTAAGATCGCTGCGACCCAGAATCTGACATTGTCCTCGCCGGAAGAAAGCGATTTCACCAGATCCTCAAGAGGCAGATCCTTGATCTGTGAAAGACCCATTGCAGCAGCTTTGCGCACCAGCCAGACCTTGTCGCTCAGAGCTCCGATCAGCGGTTTGACGGCCTTGGAATTGTTGGTTTTACCGAGAGCGTCTGCCGCCAGTATCCTGACTTCCCTGTCTTCGTGTTTCAGCAGGTTCACCAGCGGACCGATCCTGTATTCACCCATCCCGGAAAAAACCTTTTCCACAAAAGGCAGCATGTTTTCCTTTTCACTCTTTAAAAAAAATATCAGATACTCAATTACTTTGTCCCCCAGCTTGATCAGTGAATCGACTGTACTCTGCCGCACCATCCAATGCTCGTCTTTCAATAAATTCAGCAAAGCCTTGATGGCCCGGGGATTCTCCGATTCCCCGAGCGCCTCTGCTACCAGCATCCGGATGTTCTTGCTCTTAAAGCGGGAAAATGTGACCAGCACCTCGATTCCTTCATCCCCGAGCCTGCTCAATACCTTGGTGATCCAGAAAGCGGCATTGTAGCTCGCGCTCTTCAAGGCCTGGATCAGCGGTTCAATCACCTTGTTTCCCTGCATCACCAGAGAATTGACGGCACCGTTGCATACCCTCCAGTCCGGGTCATTCAAAAGCAGGATCAGGGTAGGTACGGCATCCCGATGAGAGGAATGGCCCAGGGCAACAGTGGCGTAACTCTTTAAAGTTTCATCGCGCACTTTGCACAGCTTGTACAAAGGCTTCATGGCATTATCGGTGCTGATCTTGGAAAGAGCCACCAGTGCCCAGAATCTCTGATCGTCATTCTGGGAATTGAGGGATTTGATCAGGTCAGGAATCACTTTATCGCCGTATTTGGAAAGCCGGTCAGCTGCATCCTTGCGGATCTGCCAGGAAACTGCTGCCAGTCGCTCGATCAGTTCCTGCTGGGGATTGGTTCCAGTCCCGTCGATAATGCCATTTTCGTTAAGATTGTTCTCCAATATCACCTCTTGATGGGTTCGACCCAGATACCTTCTTCTTTGTCGATCTCCGATATTTTGAAAATCAATTGCTCGTCACGAGTCAGGCGGAGCTTCCAGCCCACATAGTCGGCGTAGATAGGCAGTTCTCTGCGCTTCACGTCCACCAGGCAGGCGAATCTGATCCTGGCCGGGTGTCCAAGATCCTGGATAGCGTCGATTGCAGCGTGCGCAGTCTGTCCTGTGATCAGGACATCGTCCACCAGGACCAGTTCCCGGCCGCCGATGCCGAACGGGATTTCCACGTCATGAATGATCGGGCCGGTGGAAAGCAGGCTCAGGTCATTCTGATAAAGGGAAATGTTCAATTCTCCCAGCAGTATTTCGCAGCCCACGATTTTTTCCAGATTCCGCTTCAGCCTCTTGGCGAGTGGAAGGCCCCGTTCCTTGATCCCAATCAGTGCCAGCTTGTCGGGAAGCGTCTCTTCCAATATCTGATAGCCCATGCGCTGCAGGCAATATTCGATCTGTTCCTGGTTTTTGTAAAGCATCAGGCCTTTTCCTTCTTCCTGGAGCTTTTTTTCTTCTCTTTTTCTTTTTCCGGTTCCACGCCGTCTTTTTCGAGGCTCGGGGTCCCGCCGGCAACCACTTCGTATTTGATGATTTTCTGTTCCCTGCTTTCAGCATCCACGAAAGCCCTCATCTTGTCGCTTTTTTTGAATCTGCCTTCCAGAATGCCTTCTGCCAGAGGATTTTCCACCAGGTTTTTCACGGCTCTCTTCAAGGGTCTGGCTCCGTACTTGACATTGCTTCCCAACTCCACTATGAATTCCCTGACTTCAGTGCCCATGTCGATTTCGATGCCCAGTTTATTCAGCCTGATGAGGACCTCGCGCAATTGTATCTCCAGGATGTCAATCATATTGCTCTTGTCCAGAGCCTTGAAAGTGACAATCTCATCTACGCGGTTCAGAAATTCAGGTGGAAAAATCTTTTCCAATGCCCTTACTGTTTCCTTGACTCTGACCTGATGATCCTTTTTCATGGCATCCGAACCGAATCCGATCACCTTGTCCAGTTCCCTGAATTCTTCCACTCCCACATTGGTGGTGAGGATACTCACACAATCCTTGAACGAAATAAGTTCTCCCTGGCTGTCGGTCAGGATTCCATCGTCCATGATCTGGAGCAGAATATTGTGGACCTTCGGATGAGCCTTCTCGATTTCATCGAACAGCACCACAGCTTTGGGCTTGTTCTTGATGGCCTCGGTGAGAAAGCCGCCTTCCTTATGTCCGATGTATCCCGGAGGAGCACCGATCAGTTTGGCATATTCATGGCTCTGGGAATATTCGGAGCAGTCGACCCGGACCAGTTCCTTCTCGTCGCCGAAGAGAAATTCCGCCAGCACTTTGGCGAGCTCAGTCTTTCCCACGCCTGTCTGCCCTGCGAACATGAAGCTTCCAATCGGTTTATCCGGGTTGCGCAACCCTACGTGCGCCTTGCGGATGGCCTGAGATACCAGCCCTACGGCTTCATCCTGGCCGATGATCCGTTTCTTGAGATATTTCTCCATGTTGATGAAACGTTCAGAGACATCGATGCCGCCCTCCGGAAGGTTGTCAAGCAACGGGATGTTCTGATCCTCGTTGTCCTTCTTGATGGTGATGGTGACCTTCTTGATGTCCAGCTCCGGATTGACCTGGATGCATAGGTTGTAAAGCTCCTGCTCAGTGATTTCACCAAAGAGAGAGTAATTGTTATTTCCGAAGATCAGCGGTGCGATCTCGTCGAGATAATTAACGACCGCAGTGCTGATGATCAGCCTCTTGTATGATTTCTTGTCTGTGATCTTTATATTCTGGAAAATCTTCTGGACTTCCTCGTCGGTGAATCGTCTGATTTCGACGAAACGGTCCAGGGATTCGCAGAACTTCATATGGACTTCGCCTTTGCTGCTCATTTCCCCCCTCCTATATCCCGATGTCTTTGCGGTAATGAATACCGGAATAGCAGACCTTCTTGATTTCCTCGTAAACTTTTTTTCTGGCCTCCTCAATGCTCTTCCCGATCGAGGTGATATCGAACACGCGTCCGCCACCTGTGACCAGATTCCCGTTATGATTCTTAGTGCCGGCATGGAAGAGGTGCAGATCGGGAGAGCAGGACACCTTGTCAAGTCCGGTAATCACATGACCTGTACTGTATTTAAGAGGGTATCCTTCAGAAACACCGACCACGTTCAGGCAGGACCGCTTATCCCATTCAATCTTGAGTTTTTTTGTATCGTCATTGAGAATGCCGAGCACCACTTCCACCAGGTCCGCGTTAAGGCGTGGCAGCACAACCTGGGTCAGAGGGTCGTTGAAACGCAGATTGAATTCGGTAACCTTTGGGGTACCGTCTTCCGACAGGATCAGGCTCACAAACATCACTCCGCTGTATTCCATGCCTTCTTTCTTCATTGCTGTAATCACAGGTTTGAAGATCTCTTTCTCGATCTTCTTTTCCAGGGCAGCATCAACTTTGTTGGATGGGGAAAACGCTCCCATGCCTCCTGTATTCGGTCCCCGATTGCCGTCGTAAGCTCGCTTGTAATCCTCGCAGGTGGTAAAGCTGAGCACCTTGTTCTTGTGGATGAACAGAAAACAGGAGATTTCCTGGCCCATCAGATATTCTTCTAACACTACCGTCCGGCCGGCATCGCCGAAGATTCTGTCCTTGATCATCACATTGACGGCAAGTTTGGCAGTGATCTCGTCCTTGGCGATGATGATGCCCTTTCCTGCCGAAAGACCGTCTGCTCTAACAACAAGTGGAGCTCCCACTTTCTCTATGTATTTGAAAGCTTCCTGTTCATCAGAAAAAGCTCCGAATCTGGCGGTGGGGATGTCATATTTCATCATCAGCCTCTTGGCAAAGGCTTTTGATCCTTCAAGTCTGGCGACATTTTTAGTGGGGCCGAGAATCTTGAGCCCATGTTCGTGGAAGAGGTCTACAATCCCTTCGGTTAGGGAAACCTCGGGACCGACAAGAGTCAAGTCGATTTTTTTCTGTTCGGCAAACTTGAGCAGGCCGTTGATGTCTTCGGCCTTGATATCCACCAGTTCTGCCAGTTCAGCAATCCCCGAATTGCCCGTTGCACAGTAAATTTTCTTCACCAGAGGACTCCGGGAGACTTTCCAGACAATGGCATGTTCCCTGCCTCCCCTACCCAATACAAGTATTCTCATACTGATCCTCTCCTTTTTTTACCTGAAACAAAATTGCGAATTAGCGGTCGACCGCCTGATTCTTTCCTGATTATAAGAAAAATAGGAAAAAATGTAAATTAAATTACCAATACCTCTAAGGTTATTTTTTTTTCCACCGATACCATTCATGTCGAAAAATGAAATAGCGAGGTATTAATATGGTTTGTCCCCTCTGCCACAAAAAACTGGTAAGCGTACCTCAGAAAGAAACTAATATCCTGAAATGCCCTAATTGCGAATTCATTGTTTATTTCAGAGGAATAAAAGATTTCCCTGCGCCAAAATTAGACATCCATTAAGTTCCCACAAAAGTCGTTCCCCCCAACTTTTGCAGGGCTTCCTCTCCGAAGCTCTGTTTTTTTTATTTCCCGGAGAAGCTTAAAAGCTCTTTGATAATTTCCCTATCGGTTGAAAATCGTTTTTCCTTTTCCTTTTCCAGACACTTGAGAATCACAACCTCCAGTTTATCCGTCAACTCCGGGTTCAAACGCTTGGGAGAGACAGGCTTGAGATTGAGATGCTGATAAGCGATGTCACCCGAGGAAAATGGGGGTTGCCCGGTAACCATCTCGTAGAGGGTGCATCCGAATGAATAAATATCGGACCTTAGGTCCACTGATTCTCCTCTGATCTGCTCAGGGGACATATAGGACCTGGTTCCCATCACCACTCCGATCCGGGTCCGACTGATCTCCTCTTCGAATCTGGCCAGGCCGAAATCCAGCAGCTTGACTGCACCACCTTTTCCCAGAATGATGTTTTCAGGCTTGACGTCACGGTGCATAATCCCGTTTTCATGGGCATATTCAAGCCCTGCAAGTATCCCCAGCGCGATCCTGACAGCTTCAGCTTCCGGCAGATTATCCCTGGAGCAGATTTCCTCTTTAAGAGTCGAACCTTCCACGAATTCCATCACAAGATAGATCAGCCCGCTCGCTTCGACTTTCAGAACCTTCCGGATGTTTTCATGAGAAAGTTTTAATGTAGCTTCAGCTTCTCTCTGGAATCTGGATCTGATTTCTTCGTCATTGATGAATTCCGGCAGCAGAACTTTCAGAGCTACCTGACCGCCTCCAACGCTTTCCGATGCCAGATAGACTTCACTCAATCCACCCCTTCCCATTTTTTCAAGGGTCGGGTATTTTTCCCTCAGGATTTCTGCGATGTCCTTCCGGACTATGAATGTCCTGTTAATGTCAAGCTTACGATTGATCTGTTCGACCCGCTTCGCCACGTCCCTGAAGCTGAAATCCAGCAGGGCGGCTTCCTGGAAACTTTTCCTGGCTTCATCGAGCTGGTTGTAGCGTTCCAGGATCACTCCCTTTTTATAAAGAGTCCTTACCCTGTCCTTGGGAGTTGATTTTGCAGAAAGAACTTCGATTTCCCTGAGTTTTTCCAGGGCCAGGTCCCGGTAATTCTTTGCAAAATAAGCTTCGCAGAGAATCAGGTCTATCTCCAGACGGTAGTCAGGTCTCTCGTCAGAAGTAAGAGGCTGTACCAATTTGATGCAATCATCAAACATGCGTTTTTCAAGGTATTTTTTGCCGAGCTGGATCTGCACGAATTCCCGCTTCCCTTCCCGCTGAGGGAAAAGTTCGCGGTAGAACTTGCCTGGTTTGGCATCCACCTGATTGCCGAAGACGATGACAGGGATGAAATCCAGCGCGGTCCCGGCCAGAATGGCCTTGGCTTCGGCAATCTGCTTCTCCAGCAATCTCTCTCTGAGCTGTCCGGCTGCCTGCCTCAGGTCCTGGTTATGGGGTGCAGCATCCAGAGCCTGGTCATATAGTATCAGCCCTTGTTCCAGCATGCCTTCCCGGATCAGCAGATCCCCCTTGAGCCTGCAGATGCATGAAGACTCAGGCCAAATCTGGGTTGCCTTATCCAGAGCTTTTCTGGCGTTTTTCCGGTCTCCCTTCTCTGACAATAGCGATGCATAAGCTGCCTGGAGAATCGGATTCAGAGGATTGGAGGAAACGAGTGCTGCCAAATTTCTGCAGAAGGCATCATCGCTTTCACAGTATTTATTCCCCCTTAGAAACAGTGAAAGGCCCTTTTCAAGCCTGGGTCCATTCAGCAGGAGCGGTAGAATTCCTTCACGGTAATCCTGAAATTTGTTAAGTTCGAGTGACAGATTCAGGAATCTGTATTTGATGATGTTTTTACTGGAAGCCGCGAGGGCGAGACGCTTGAGCGAAGAATGCACGGCTTCCGCTTCAGGCTTTCCTCCTATCCGGTAGGCCTGGAGCAGATGGTGTGAGGATCTGGCCAGATCCCCTTTCAATTCATAGAGTCTGGCAAGTGTCTGATGATAATCACATCCCTTCCGCTCAGCTGGAAGGTACTTCATCCACATGCTGATCAGGGTTGTCAGATCAGAGTGTTCAGACATCGCCCTGGTCAGTAACAGGAGAGCGCGCTCGCTTACTGTCAGTTCCACCAGTTTTCTGATCCTTGGAATCGTTTCGCGATTTCCGATCAGTTCTTCAGCGCTCAGCGCGTCCAGGCAATCTTCGTTACGCTGTTGAGAAAACAGAAGATCTGCCAGCTTGAATCGAAGATCCTGATTTGACGGGTTGGCAGCGATCATTTCGCGTAATGTCTGTTCCTGATTTTTTCCGGTTTTCCCTGTCTTGGTGGATTTCGCCAGAAGTTCCTGCAGCTGCAAAGAAACTTTGCGGTATTCAGGTTCCTTGAAATACTGTTCGTGCCTCTTTTCCACTTCCTGGGCAAGGAAACCAAAATGATCGAGGACATATTTCAGACCTTCCACTGCCTGCCTGTATTTCTCCGCCCTGAAGCTGACTTCAGCAAGGTCTAAGTAAAATTCAGAATTCTTCGGATTCAAGGCCGACAGACTTGTCAAGTAGCTTGCAGCTTTTTTCCAGTTCTGCGAAGCCCTGGCACAGGTTTCGGCTTTTACCAAGATCTGCTGGTTTTCTCTGTCTCTGTCCAGAATGTAGTCAAAAGCTATTCCTGCCTTCTGATACTCGTGACCCAGAAAATAAACATTCCCGATCAATTCCCTGAATTTGAAGTCAGTCTCGAAAATATTCTGCTGTTCTTCCAGGAATCCGATCAAATTATGGAACTCGCTCTTGGATTTCCCCAGTATTTTGTAACATATGTCACCGGCTTCATCGAATTTTTTCAGTCTTACCTTCAGTCCGGCCAGTCGGATCAGGAGCCCGGTTTCGGCATTTGAGGAAGTCAGTCTCTCGATCACCAATTCAGCCTTGTCAAACAGCATGGCTTTTTCGCAGTAATAGGCGTATTTTTCCAGATCCTGCCTCGGCACTTCCTCATCAGGCAACGGGGTCAGCAGTTCAGACAACCGGTGGAAATCTCCTCTTTTGATGTAAACTTTTTCCAGTGCCAGCCGCACCCTGGGTTCGGCTGGGAACAGCTCTCCGGCCATTCTGAGATAAGCTTCGTAATCTTCAAAAGTCGGGAGAAATGCAAGTATCAGTGGCCTTCGGAATAGATAAAACAGGAAAGAGAAGATCAGGATCAGAAACAGAGTTTTCCAGACAAAGACAGGCACCAGCGGTTCTTCCACCAGCTTTTCCAGCTCCACTTTCCTGGTCTGTTTGGGTGCTATGGGGACAGGGCTCAGTTCAAGCGTGGGTTTGACCGGCAGCGGTATGATTGCGCGGGCTGATTTGTCTGTATTGTCGATTTTCAGCACTCTATCCGCAGTACTGAGCAGCAGGTCATGCTCACCGGTCTTACGATAGCATTCAAGCACTCTATGCAGCGTTTCAAGATCTTCAGGATGGCTGTTCAGTACTTTGCCATAAGCGTTCAAAGCCAGGGCATAATCGCCGGTCTCGAAATGAACATCTCCGATTTCTCTGAAAATATCTATTTTTTCCGGGAAAATCAGTGTGATTTTTGTAAGTTCATCAATGGATTCGGCCGGCCGGTGCAATTCACGCAGGGTCGCAGCGATCGCAAGACGCGGTTCCAGCCAGCGGTTGTTAAGGCGGATAGCTTCGTGCCATTCCTTGATCCCGCCTTCTGCATTTCCGGATATTTTCAGGGCATTACCAAGAAAAAAATGGGCGTCGCTCTGATCAGGGTTGATTTTCAGGGATTCCTGAAATTCTCCGATCGCTTCGCTATACTTGGTTTCATTAAGACGTGCAATGCCATTCTCGAAAAATGTTCTGGCCCGCTTGATTTCACCAGGCGTTAGAAAACCCTGCGCCAGAAAAAAGAGCAACAGGCAATAAACGGACAGGATAAGCCTTTTTCTTTGATGCATCCTGTTTAGATCACATCAAGGTAGACCTCTAGGTAGTCGGATCCCTTGAGTTTGAAACTTTTCATGATAACCTTGTCCATGTTTTTCTCTGAATAGTCCAGTGTAAAACGATTGCCCTTGACTTTGATGTCTGTAGGTATGTCAAATTTCATCACTTCCACCCCGTTATCAATCAGCTTGATAAACTTGTTGGTCAGTGAATTGCCTGGAACATAAGTTGTAGTGACGCTGTCGATATGCACCTTTTTCCTGTCTGCCGGATTCCGGCTGTTGCTCACTTCCACAGTCTTGCCCTTGATTTCCTGTGCCAGCAGGTCGATCGTTTCATATAGCGGGTCATCCATGAATTTTTCCACCCGCTCGCGCTGCAGGTCGCGGGTCTGTTCCACTCTTTTAGGGTCGATCCGTCTCATCGTTTACTCCAATGTCTTGTTTAGAATCTAAAGCGTGTTTAGATTATATCATTTCCGTCAGCCTGTTGTCCAAGAGGCACTTGAAAAATTCAAATTCGGCATAAAATGATCTTTGATTAGTTAAACAATCTTATCCCATAGATCAAGTGCACGTCTGAGATGGGGGATTGTAATTGAACCTCCGACAATCAATCCGATATTCAGAGCTTCCACTATTTCCTCACTGCTGATTCCGCTCTTGTGACACTGAATCATGTGATAGCTGATGCAATCGTCGCAGCGCAGAACAAGTGATGCAGTCAGACCCAGCAGTTCTTTGGTTTTACAGTCAAGTGCGCCGGCCTGATAGGCATTCCAGTCCAGGTTGTAAAAGCGTTTAATGCCTGTATTGGCATATTTCATCACTATTTCATTCAGCCTCTCGCGTTCCTTGTTGAAATCTGTTGCCTTGTTTTTTTTCATATTATCTCTCAGATAAAATCACCCATAAAAGTAAAGACATGCCATGGCATGTCTCTACAGATCGGTTTTCCTGAATCAGTGAATTACTCTGCAGCAAACTCGTTTTTCCCTACCCCGCAGACTGGGCAGACCCATGTCTCAGGGACATTTTCAAAGGCAGTTCCGGCCTTCACTCCATTCTCAGGATCCCCAGCAGCAGGGTCGTAAACATAACCGCAAACCTGGCAGACATACTTTTTCATCTTCGCATCCCCTTTCTGATTATTCTCGATTTTTACTTCTGGGATTGGTTCAAGTTTTTTTTCGGTATTTTCTACCTGATTCCTGATCTCAGACTTTCCTCCGGCTGGAGCCACAAATGTCGGTGCATTTTCAGGCGATCTGCCATTTTTCACCTGGTGATAATAGGCATAGGTCATTGGTATGCCTTTCTTTACTTCAGCACAAGCAAGTATATCAGCCACGAAAAGGGTATGAGTCCCCACATCCACAGTTTTGATCACCTGCGCCTCAAACCAGGCCAGGCTGTAATCGGTGACCAGCGGAACTCCGGTGAGGTTGCGGATAAATCTGATCCCCGCGAATTTATCAATCTCCCGGCCGGATTTGAAGCCGAAACTGCCGATGAATTTCATGGGTGTGTCCTGCTCAAGCACAGAGATTCCCAGCAAACCGCTCTGCATTACATATTCATGAGTGAGGTTCTTCTTATTAAGTGCTGTGACGATCCGCTGCGGTTCATTCGTGACCTGGTTCAGTACATTGGCGATCTGACCATTGATTTTTTCACCGCAGAGTGAATTTATTACATAGAGCCCGTAAGATATTGAACGAAAAGCATTGCCGTCAACATTCGACATTTCTAATCCTTTCAGGGGGAACATTTTTTCTGGAGCGCCAGAGCGATTTTGGAACCCAGTTCGCGGCAAAGGCGGAGTGCAGTCTGATCCGGGACATACTTCACTTTCAAGGGTTCCCCTGCCTGTTCAAGATTCATGCATTTCAGAAATTCAGAGAGCTGTCCTGCTGCTTCCCCTCCCCATCCGTAGGACCCGAAACTTGTGCCGACTTTGTTCTGCGGCTTCAAACCCTTTAAGTAAGTCATCACATCGGCCACTGAAGGGAAAATACCGTTGTTGATAGTGGGAGATCCTGCCAGCAGAGCTCCGGCTTCCAGCAGTTCTGCAGCTACACTGCTGCGGTGACAACTCTGAAGAGGCATCAGCTTTACCGAACAGCCACCTTCGATCAGGCCTTCAGAAATGGCTGAAGCCATGGAAGCAGTACTTCCCCACATCGTGTCATAGAAGATCACTGCTTTTCTGCTCGGCTTCTGCAAAGACCAGTTTCCCCAGAGTCCGATGATGTATGAAATGTCCTCGAGCCTCCTCCAGACAGGCCCGTGGTCAGGCGCAAGCATACTGATATGCAAACCAAGATTAGGCAGATCAGACACAAGCTTTTTCACCAGTCCTGAATAAGGCATCAGGATGTTGGCAAAGTATTTGGAAGCTTCATGGTAGAGAATGTCTTTCGGGAGTTCGTCGGCATAAAGTTCTGTGGAGCAAAGATGCATTCCAAAGCCATCCTGCGAAAAGAGAATCCCATCTCCGCTGAGGTAACTGACCATGCTGTCCGGCCAGTGCAGCATCCTGGTCTCCAGAAATGAGAACTCCTGATTGCCAAGGCAGAGTTTTTCGCCGTTTCGGACTGCCCTGATCTCTTCTTTGAGGTGAAAATGTTCTGAAAGCGCTTTGACTCCCAGCGCTGAAGCATAGACAGCTTCAGGTTTGACTGCCGCGATGGTCTGGGGCAGGGCTCCCGAATGATCCATTTCCGCATGATTGCTGATTATATACCTGATGTTCCCCGGGTCGGTAACAGATGTGATTCTGGCCATCATCTCAGGGAAAAACTGAGCTTTGACAGTATCGATCAGGATAGGCTTGTCACCCATCACAAGGTAAGCATTATAGGTAGTGCCGCGGTCTGTTTCGTAACCGTGGAAATTCCTCACCGCCCAGTCCCTGGCTCCAACCCAGTAGACACGTTCAGTGACTCTGATTGCCGAATATGCGCCGTTCATTCTTCCCCCATTCAGGCTCTCCAACTCAAGCATTTCTCCATAGTCCATGTACGTTGCAAAATTCCCTGACAGTCGCTGTCTTTGCTTCTGTGCAGAAAACTGCTTCAGGCTTGTCGCCTGGCTTGAGAAATTTCAGGTAGGAAACATTGTCTGCGAGCAGCTCTATCCACTCGATATAATGCTTTTCCTCCATCGGATGCATTGTGCTGCCGACCACCACTCTGAAACCAGTGGCAGTCTTCTCCACTACCGGTACATGCTTTTCCTTGCTGGAGTCAGCAGTCTTTTCCTCAAAAAATTTCATGGGCTGTCCGCAGCATGAAAGCACTCCTCCGCCTTCATGAACCACTTCCACAATGTTGCCGCATACTTCGCATTTGAAAATACCCAGTATCTTTGCCATTTTTCCTCCTGCTAATTTAGTGTGAGAGTTACCAGCTGGGCTTTGACATTGGGGAGAATATTGAGCTTCGCTTCAAGTTCAGCGAGCTTGTCATGCTCCCCCACCATTTCCAGCATCAGAAGTCCGGTGTCTGAACAGTGATCCAGAACTCCATCGTGGATGCCGAGCCTGGTCTTGATCATGCAGCCCCAGGCTGTGAGGACCTTCTGCACATTAATTGCAGTGTCTTTCCTTTTGCCAATCAGGATTAACAGTACATTTTTGCTCATAAGTCACCTTCAATGAATCTTTAATCATCCAAAGCGGTTGGTAAGTTAGTAGGTTTGTAGGTTGGTATGAAATTCTCTTCTCCAAACCTACTAACATACTAACCTACTGACCTACAAACTTCTTTCATTACCCAATCGGAATTTCTTTTGCGTCTTACCAGTTTTCACCGAGCAACTCGAAATAGTCCTGCGGATGGGCGCAAGCGGGGCATTTTTCCGGTGCCTCTTTTCCTTCGTGGAGATAACCGCAGTTAAGGCAGCGCCAGGTTACTTTCTGGTTTTTCTTGAAAACCCTTCCTTTTTCAAGATTTGCAGCAAGAGCGCGGTAGCGTTTTTCATGCTGGGTTTCGGCTACGGAAATCTTGTCCCAAAGTAACCCCATGTCCTTGAATCCCTCTTTACGGGCAGTTTTAGCGAATTCCGGATAAATCCGGGTCTGTTCCAGATGTTCACCTGCTGCAGCTGCTTTCAGATTTTCCAGGGTCGTCCCGATCACACCTGCCGGAAAACAGGCTGTGATTTCCACTTCTCCGCCTTCCAGAAAGCTGTAAAACCTCTTGGCATGTTCTTTTTCCTGCCCGGCAGTTTCCTCGAATATCGCTGCAATCTGCTGATAACCCTCTTTCCTTGCCGCACCTGCGAAGTAGGTATAGCGATTACGGGCCTGCGATTCCCCGGCAAAGGATAACAGCAGATTTTTTTCAGTCTTTGATCCCTTCAGTTTTCCCATTTTTCCTCCTGACAACTCTATTTTTTAACAAAATGCACAGCCTGCAACAACATTTTCCTATAGAACATCGAGTTTTGCAAGTGTTCAAGACATCTGATCCGGAAAAAGGAAAACTGAAAATTTACTCCTGCACTCTGAAAAAGGCTAAAAAAGGTCAGCTGGTCATAAATTCAGGCGGAAACTGTTGAAAATTGCTGACAATTCGCTTAGATTTATTAAGTTCGAACTTGACGGAGGGCGTGAAATGTTCAAGATTCCTTTTGAGTTGCAGAAGAAATATCCCAACAAATACTTCCTGACAACAGCCATCTTCAAGCGGGCATCAGTGATCCAGAAGGTTTACAATGTGCCGGCTCAGAAAGCCATCGACAACGCCATCAAGGAACTTCTCCAGGAAAAAATCCTGATCAAGCTTCTGACTCCCGAGGAATTCAAGATCAAGAGATCTGCGCTCATGGCATCCAGGCTCCAGCAGTCTTAGCCTCTCCTAAATGTCGGATTGAATTACACACGGATTTTATTTCAGGGTCCTTCAACAGCTGTGTCTCGATATCTCTTCTTATTATTGATGCTTCTTTTTCATGATCTTCTGAGAGGTGAATCTTATTTCACCGATTCTGTGGAGATCGCACAGCAGAATTCAATTTTATGGCAGTTCAAGCCGGGTGGAGATGACTATTACAGAAAAATCCGGACCGGCGAAGTGACTCTTTCCATAGCTGCTAAAATCCCTTTCACACTCAGCAGTTTTTATGAAAAACCATATATCACGATCTTCATAGATAAAAGCGGCAGCATGAAAGAAGGCTTCCTGCGTCTCCAGAATTTTTTCCCTGAACTTCTTACAAGCCTCCCGGACTGCTATCTGAAACTTATCCTGTTTGACAGGTTGTCTCAGGCAACCGAATTTCAGGAAAATTCCAAAGTAAACTTCGATCTTTCAAAAGTGAAGCCTGGTGGTTCCACCAGGCTCTGGGACCTGCTTTATTTCGAAGCGAAAAAGCAACAGAATTTACTCTCGCCAAAATTTTTCATCGTCTTATCAGACGGGAATGATCAGGCTGTCCTGAATTCGCCCCGCCCCTATTCCCAGTTCAAGGTCGAGGACGTGATCTCAGGAATGAACAAAATCAACTGCAAGGCCATACTTAGAAGCTTCGGCCACGATCCGGACAGGGCCCCCCTCAAAACTATTGCGGATTCCACAGCCGGAATCTATCAGGAACAATGCAGTCCTCAGGAAATCGGAGATTTTCTCAGGCAGAATCTGGAGTTTTTTTATGCCCTGCGTTATCAGGATCCATATCAGAAACTCTCTTCAGGAAAAACGCGCAACATCTGCCTGTCCGGTAATTACAAGCAGAAATTCCAGATCAGCACATACAAGGATTTCCAGACCGACAGAGGTTTCCTGCAGCCGATTCCTGGCCGGAAAAGCGATGCCTTTTCGCTCTTCATCTCAAAAATTTCGACTGCGGATTTCCCGGAAACGATTATTTATTTCCAGGCATATTATCAGGGTCAGAATGTCCTGGACATGCAGAGCGGGGACTTTGAATTCTATCTGAAGACAGACGCTGACCTTTTCCGCTGGGAGAATCCTGAAATCCCGGTCAGTCTGGGAATATTCATTGATACCAGCGGCAGTCTCGCTAATGAAGAGCAACTGTCCAAAACTATCCTCAGCCAGGTCCAGTCTACAATTCAGTCCAATGTTTCCGCTGAAATTTTCACTCTCAGCGAAAGTTACCCGTTTTTCGAAAAAAATACCCAGGAAAAGCTTGAAGAGCGGTCATATTCCGGTCCGACTCCATTGTACGATGCCCTGTTCAACCTTTCCATGCATCTCAATGCAGATAACCAGCGCAGCCGTCTGCTCGTGATCACAGACGGCTGGGACGAATTCTACGAAGGAAGCCATAACCGATTCAGCAAAAAAAAGGCTGTCGAATTAATCAACCTGGGCTATTCCGCCTGTGTGAAATTTTACACCTGCCCGATCGGGAAAGACCCGAATCTCAGGACTTTAAGGCTGATCGCTGAAGGCACGAACGGGGATTTTTTCCCGCTCGGAACAGTACCTGTGGAAACCCTCTGCAAGCCGGAGATCTTCCGCTATTTTCTGAGATTCGAGAACCCTTTTTTTGCTACCGAAATACCTGCCTATGTCGATATTAAAATCAGGAATGTCTGCTTTAATTTCTATTTTCAGGGGGTTGAATGGCAGTTAACGCCTTTGCCATTGTCGGAGCAGGCTCGTTAGGCACGGCCATTTCTCAACTGATGCCGAATTCCGTATTAATCGGCAGATGTGAAGAACCGCCTCTCTATAAAGGCAGATCGATTAAAAATTTTACCCGCAAGCCTGAAATAATGCGCAATTCATATACAGTGCTGTTCTGCGTCAAAGCTTACGACCAGTATCAGACGCTGCTTGAATACCGCAGGTATCTCAACAAAAATCAGAACATCATCCTGATCTCCAACGGATTCTACCAGAGATATTTCGCAAAAAGGCTGCTTGGCGATCTGCCGAATGTCTGGGCTGGATTCACTACCATGGCTGCCCACAAAACCGGAAACAGTGTCAAGCTCATCGACAAGGGTAAATTCTACCTGGCCCCGCTCTCAGATTATCCGCAGCTTCTGCCCAGATTCACGAATCTGATAATTTTCCTGTGTGATTACAGCCTGATGTCATGGCAGAAAGGCATTGCCAACAGCCTGATCAATCCGCTCGCCACACTGTTCGAGGTAAAAAACGGCGATCTGGTCCAGAATCAGCCCCTCTATAACATTTTCGGGGATTTGTATAATGAAATCTGCTCGCTGAAGTTCCTGAAGCGCTACCCGGACAGAGATGAACTTGAGGGAATGCTCTGGGGAACAGCCGACAACTACTGCTCAACCCTGCAGGATTTTAAATCAGGAAAACCTTGCGAACTGCCCTATATCACAGGTTACCTTCTGAAACAGGTCAGGAAAAACAACTGTTCCCTACCTCTGCTGTCAGCGATCTATGATCTGGTGCTGGAAAAATTCAAAAATCGTAAAAAAGATAATTAAAGCAGATTGTTCAAAAATGACCAGATGCAAGGCGCGCGATTCAGCGCAAAGCGAGATGTACTAAAAGGTACTTTGAGTTGCGCAGGAAGGGCGCAACGCCGCAGATGGTCGTTTTTCAACAATCTGCCTAAAAAGAAGGTAACCGCTCATGATGAGCGGTTAGAGGACTAGAGTATAAGTGGACTACAGGTCTGAAGAGGTTTTGAACTGAGGGGGGTACCTCGTATCTGTTCTCTGCTCTTCACTTCCGATAATACCCGCTAACAAAAGGTTAATCCAGTTACAATTTGTTACAATTAGTTACAATTATATTTGTCTGCGGTGCATTTATTTTTGAGATCAGGTGATTTTCATCTTTAAAAGAAAATCCGAAAAAGCCTGATCGAACTGGCGCTCGTTCTCTGCAGAAAATGAAAAATCCACTCTGTAAATGTCAGCACAAGGATCAGGTTTCGGGGAGAGATACTTTTCATGTATGAGGAAATTCAGGCAGCGCTCCCGCTTCAGGGGATAGTTTCCGCCACGCAATCCTTCCAGAGAAATCCTCCCCTTTGCCTGGAGCTGATTGTAAAAGCAGCAGGCTGAAAAAAACAGCACTGGCTTGAAAACAACCACCTGTTCGCATTCCACTGGATGTTCGCCTGAGAGCAGAAATTCCAGTTCCCTCACAGGAAGTTCCGGAGAAACTGTCAGGCGCTTGATACCCTGATCTCCTGCAAAGACAAGTGCTGAACTGTTTGCCATCGGCAGGAAATAATCAAGCATGACCTGGAATCCCTTTTGCCTGGCAAGCTGCCAGGTGCCTGTGTCTGCGACCAGAATCCTGTTGAATCCCTGGTTCCACAAACCGGACAGGATTTTTCCACGATCCTCGTAACCCACTGGAAACAACCAGGGTACATGATTAGCGGAGACATTCACTATCTCCGCGAGTTCGTAATAAAAATACAGACCTGCGAATTTATCAGCATGTTTCTGATATTTCCTGAAATCCGCTTCAGAATAGACTTTGGCCCAGAGCTGCCTGGTCTTCTGACTCACCGTTTTCCCAGTCCGAAAAACTCCACTTGTGGCTAAAACCAAATCGTGTTTTAGCTTTTTAAAGAGCCTCTCCCTGATCTCCCGCTTGAATCTGTTCAGCATGGTATAGCTCAGAAACGGCTGCCCTTCCACAGTAATCGTCACGTCTGCCTTCATCTTTTCAGCTTTGAATACTTCAAGTTTTTCTTTGAACTGTCCCATATCCATCGGAGTACGGGCTGCATCAAGTACGATCTCTGAATTGAATTCCTCTTCCTCAATCCAGTACCGGATTTTTTCATGCGGCTTCAGAAACACCTTCAGCTCGAACTCAGACTGGAAATTTTCCAGCACGATTTTTTCGCAGTCAGCGGTCGAAGGTACGTAATTCAGAAAAATTGTTTCAGGCTTTTTCTGAGGGTCTCCCTTGAATCCACCCCAGATTTTCCAGAAAATACCGCTGTGATCGGCTTTGGTAATGATCCCGCCCCTCTGTCCGAAAAGGATTCCCATGCCTGGTTCAATAGCCCTGGTAAGTTCCGCCTCGATCCAGTTGTTCCCCTCTGCCCTGGTTTTTCCGATCTCCTGGCCCCTTGGAGTTTTCGATTCAATCAGACCTTTGGGATTTCTATGATTATAATGGCCTTTAGTGAAATCCCGGTTGAACACAAAATCCAGCGGATTTTTCCCTGCCGTCGAATCAGAGAGCGTTTTCAGGTAATGTTCCCCGACCTGATAGACGTAATTTGAATTTTTGAGCCTGCCCTCGATCTTGAAAAAGCAGAGCGGGTGTTCCGCAATTTCATCCGCCAGGCAGAGATCCCTGGGAGACAGCCAGCCGGCCTGACCCAGCGTCTTGCCGTCACGCACCAGGCTGTAATCCAGGCGGCAGGGCTGGGCACAGTCGCCGCGATTCCCGCTTCTGCCCCCGTGAAAGCTGGAAAAATAGCAGACTCCTGAAAAGGCCACACAGAGAGCTCCATGGACAAATCCTTCCAGTTCCAGCTGTTTTACGGCCTTCTTCATTGCGATCATTTCAGTTCTGGTGGTCTCTCTGGCCAGAATGGCTCGGGAAAAACCAAGTTCTTCCAGGAATTTCAAGGAATGAATGGAGTAATTGTTCATCTGGGTGGAAGCATGGAGCACGAGTTGCGGGAATTTCTCCCGCAAAATCTTATACAGTCCGAGATCCTGGATGATCAGGGCGTCAGGCGGGCATTTGGACATGAAATACAGAAATGTGAGAAGTTTCTTCATCTCTGACGGATAAATGATCGTGTTCAGGGTGAGATAAACTTTCATCCCTTGCAGATGAGCCGTGTGGATGATGTCCATCAGCTGCGAGAGACCGAAATTGGCAGCCCGCTTCCGGGCGGAGAACTTGTGGAAACCTAAGTAAACGGCCGGGGCCTTGAGAGCCAGGGCAGCCTTGAAAGAAGCCAGATCTCCGGCAGGAAGCAGCAGCTCGAAGTTTCTTTTCATAGCTTCAATATACTGAAACAGGCTGGAATTAGCAAAATTTGACCTTAGTATAACGGATTTTATTAAATTTGCGGAAATTGAAGAAAACTAAGTACAATACTTGGATGAGAAAAAAAACACTTCATTTGTTTTTTTTCATTCTGGCACTGGGATTTTATCTTTCTGTTGTGGCAATTTGTCTCAACATAAACTCAATCCTCAGACGATTTGAAGAAGTAACTAAAACCGAACGATATAATCTGGAAGTGGACGGTATAAATAAATGCATGGCAAATCAGATGGCCATTAACCCTGGTTTTTGGGACTATTTGTATCAAAAAACAACTCCGGGCCGCCTGGATAAATTTAATAAGGATTCCCATTTGCTGGAAAAATTCAAATGCCCAAATAATGGTCAGTACATTATTGTTAATGCAGTTCCAAGATATTACTGCCAATGCAGCTATCATGGATGTCTTTTTCCACCTAAAGAAAAGCTGGAAATCGATTGTTTTCCTGTTGATTCTTTGATCGGAGCATTAAATGACTGGAAATTGGATCCTGTATTCAAGTTTCACGGCAGACAGAAAGCTGAAGAGTTGATTAGAGATGGAATAAATCTGAATGAAATTGAAAAAAGATTTCTTTCAACACCGCTTTGCTATGCGATGATTTTCGGTTTTCAGGATCTGGCAAACGAGATACTCCGCAAAGACAAGGAATTTTACTATACCCAAACAGGCTCACTGAAAACTGCGATCAAATTTGGATATTCTGACATTGCTGACCAGCTCTACAAAAATTACATGGGAAATGAATTCAACTCCCTGGATACGAATGAACTCAGAGATGATACAATCCTTCAATATGCAATCCATTACAATGATCAAAAAATCGCACTAGACATGATTTCCAAGAGTCTCGAGATCAATCAGAAAGGATATAAAAATGATACTCCCTTGATGACTGCCATTGAATTTAAACAGACAGAAATTGCTGAATTATTAATCGAAAAAGGTGTTGATGTAAATGCAGTTAATGGCAATGGTATGTCAGCCCTGACACTGGCAGTGTCTCACTCCATGTTTAAGATCTCTCAATTACTGATAGAAAAAGGGGCGGATGTCAATCTTGTTCATCCCATGGGATACACAATCCTTGATTTTGCTCCTTCAAACATAAGTAAAGACTTACTTGAACTGATTCGTTCCAAAATGTCTGATAAAACTTCTAAAAAACCAAAAAATACTTTTTAACCCGCCAGAGCCCTGAATCCCGCCAGCCCGGTCATGCCGGCCAGGGTCAGGCCTGCACTCCAGAGCAGCACTCCGCAGACTGTCCAGAACAGCAGCCGCTTCGGTTCAGCGCTGAGGGCGAGGCCGATCAGCATGCCCAGAAACGGGCCGGTCAGCAGTGGAGAAAGCAGGCCGATCCCCGGGATCCCGTATCTGTTCCAGATCCTGTAAAATCTGCCTTCGCCCTCCAGGGAAATCTGCAGCTGGATTTTTTTAAGTGCCCAATCACGCAGCCTGACTCCAAGTACAGCCACTGCGACTGATCCGCAGGTGCCGCCGGTAACTGCCCAGAAAAAGGTTTTGAGCGGGGAAAAGCCGAAAGTGAATCCTGCAGGGATCGCTGCCCAGAGTTCAAAAGGGCCGAG
Source organism: Candidatus Wallbacteria bacterium (assembly GCA_028687545.1). Lineage (NCBI taxonomy): Bacteria > Candidatus Walliibacteriota > Candidatus Wallbacteria bacterium. The sequence goes on along the minus strand of JAQTZZ010000038.1, from coordinate 11,089 downwards.
CATCAGAACAGTCAGGATCTTCAGGAATTCTGTCACTGAGTTCTGCCCAGCAGCCTGAAATTGTAAAAGGCATTCCTGATCAGCGATGGTTTTTTAAGAATGAGAGCTGAAAACAGATAAGCGAATGTGGACAGGAAATATTTCCCTTCCATCCTCAGGCAATAGGCCACAGATTCATAAAAGCGCGGGTCCAGCCTGCGGGAGAGCTTGTAGAACATCAGCCTGGCCCTTTTGTATGATCCTGTTTTCTGATGTGCCTCAGCCAGATAAGCGTAAACTTTGAGTTCCTTGATTCTGTAATATTTATGAAGTACCAGCAATGTCCGGTATTTTTTCCGTTCAGTGAGAAAACCGGCCAGGATCAGGAAATCAGCGGGGGATTTTCCAGCCTGGAACTGTCTGTATGCTTCGAGAGTCGCGTTCAATCCAATTCTCGCTTTCCGCATCATGCTGCCGAGGGATCTGTTGATCGCTTCCTCGATCAATTCTAACCCCCTGGTTTTGAAATGTAAACCGTCTTCCAGATAGCAGTCTGGAGGCAGAGCTGTTTTGGCAAGATCAAGCAGCTTGCAGCCTGCATCATCGGCAACAGTCGCAATGATACTGTTGTAGAGAGAAGTATCAGGAGGATTGCCAATTTTAGTTTTGCAGAAAATATCCGGGAGAGTCAGGCAGAGCGTGGACAGTGCCGGGAACAGTTTTAACAACTTCCGGTAAAACTCTCTGAATTCAGCCGGGTCGCGCTCCATCAGGGCGTCATTTGCGCCGATGAAGACCACGAAATAATTATCCCTCAATGGCTGGAAGGTTTCCATCTGCGCTGAAATCCTGTGATAGAGGTCTGAAACGGAGTCGCCGCCTACACCCAGGTTCACAACCCTCAGATTAAATTCATCCGCCAGCGCATATGCGATGGTCGGTTTGACGAATCTGCCCGCTGTTTCAGTAAGAGAATTTCCCAGCCTGAAGACTCTCGAAGAGCCTGGTTTCAATTTTTCGCAGACTTCAGCCAGTTCTGCGGAAAAATGGTCCAGATACGGGTAATATTTCAGGGCTTTTTCAGGATCCCCGCTCAGATAATGGCAGAGCGCGAGATCCCGTTCAGCGGCACTCACACCTTTTTCCACCGCCAGTTCGAGATAATGCACTGCCTCGTGGAAATTTCTGGAATAGAGTGCCACCTGTCCCAGGCTGTGAAAATAGTCTGCTTTCTCATCCAGCAGCAAGGCTTTAAGAAAAGAATCTCTCGCTTTGTATAATGAATGACCCAGACAGTATCCGTCCAGCGGAGCTTCCGGAGAAAATTTGCCGATCTCCATGGCTTTCTTCAAATTTTCCCTGGCTTCCTGGTATTTTCCAATGAAACCATAAGCCTCCCCAAGTCCTGCCCAGATTTCTGCGTTTTCGGAATGCCTGAGAGCTTCGCTGAATTCTTCCACAGCCTTCAGATAGTCACCCTTCTGCAAGGATTTTCGTCCCTTCTGATAGTGGGTTGCCGAGTTTTCCCGGGGAATTTTTTTAGCGACACGGCACACGAATCCTGATTCCAGATCGCTGCGCCCGACTGAGCTGAGAAACCTGGAAATCTCTTCCAGGGTTATCTCATGAGAGGTCTGGTCGAGGCAGTTTGAGCAGAGCGGCAGAGCGGAAAATTCACCCCTGATATGGGAAAATCTCAACTGATTGATCTGAGCCCCGAAAAAAATCTCCTTCAGTGATTTTTCCCTGATATTCCCGAGCTCCATTGAGCATCCGATATCACGGCAGCAGGGTGATACTGTTCCATCATAACGCACCGCAAGCTGCTGCCACAGCACTACGCATGGTGGCCTGCCGCTGTCAGCAGCCTCTTTAGCTGTTTCCAGAGAAGTCACCCTGGCAGCTTGAGACTCGCGCTCAAGTTTAGCACGGATCTGGGAGTGCAGGTTGCGCGCTTCAGCCTGCCCAGCCGGATCTCCTGTCTGTAACAGCCGGAAAAATATCGTGTCACGGTCGAAACTTGCGGAATCATTGAAAACAATTTGGGGAGAGCTCCCGAATTCTGCGAATTTCTGCTGCCAGAATCGATTGAATTCGATAGCTTCATTAAGATTTCTGTCCATCACGATGAACTGCACAGTGATGCTCGGGGATTTCAACCCCGCAGTCCTGCGGTAATCCAGAAAGAATTCCAGGTTTTGCAGAAGGACTCCGAATTTTCCTCCCTGCCTGATTCCTTCATAAGTGTTCTGGTTTACAGCATCGATGGAAACAGTGATCGGCCCGAAAATGCCGGATCGAATGATCGCTCTGCTCATCTCAGGATCGCAGAGCAGAAAATTGGTATGCATGGAGAACACGTTGAATCCGGGCAGGATTTTATGCCTGGCCGCTGCATATTCGACCATTGCCCTGAATTCCGGGTTAAGCAGCGCTTCACCGTTCCAGAACGGGAGAATCGCATCGACCTTGATTCCGTCAGTTGAAGTGATCTCGTCGATGATACTCCGGTACAGCCCGAAATCCATCTGCCCGCGGGGAGTACTGGCTTTCACTACCGGGTCTCCCTGCGGACACATCACGCAGTGCAGGTTGCAGTAACTGATCGTGTCCAGGATCAGGATCGGCAGACGATCTGTGGGGACAATGGCTTTGAACATTAAACTTTCCAGCTTTTGAATTATTCGGAAGGATTTCTGTAATTGTAATAGCTTTTGAATACTTTTGCGAGGTAATTCTTAGTCTCTGAAAACGGCACGAACAGAAGAAAATTTTCAGGTCCGTAACGATCTATCCATTTGTCGACATTACCGGGACCGCCATTATATGCCGCAATTACATAAATCAATTTTTCGGGGTAACCGGAATACCTGTCCTCGAGGATTTTCAGATATGCGCTGCCCAGAGTCACATTGAGATCAGGATCGAGCAGCGCCTGTGCACCTTTTTTCCGGATTTCGAGTTGCTTGCAGAGCCAGCTGTAGGTGCCGTCCATGATCTGCATCAGACCCATGGCTTCAGCAGATGAGACTGCGCGGAAATCGAAACGGGACTCTTCCCTGATCACGGCAAGAATCAATGCGGGATCAAGCTTGTATGTCCCGGCCCTTTTGTTGATCAGATCAGCGTAAAAAACTGCCGAATCAGAGTATGCTGCCACCAGCCTGTAATATCCAAGCGACACCTGGATTTCACGCTCGTCCGGAAGTTTCTTGATCAGATCGAGGGCTTCCTTGACAAATCCTGCCTTGAACAGATGGTAATATTTCTGTTTTTTCATCTCAGCTGTAACTGGCTGTGGCTGGTATGTATCTAATGCATCCGCGCTTTCAGATCTGAATTTTCTTCCGGAAGCCAGGATGTAATAACTGTAGGGAGTTTCAGGATAGTCGGTAAGTAACACATCAGCAGCTGACGAAACAAACTCCGCGTCCTTCAGCAATTTCCCGAGCAGGTAGCGTAGAAAATAAATCTCAGGAGCGTATTTATGGTTCCCGTATTTAGCGATGAACAGTTTGGAAAAATAGGAAGCTCCCTGATAATTCTTGTAGCGGAATGAACACTTAGCCAGGTTGTAAAGACTCTCAGCATCGTGCTCAGCGTCGTGACACTTTTCAGCAAAACCCTGCGCTTTCTTAAAAAGCCGCAAGCTTTCTTTTTCCGAATCAGAGGAAAGCATTATCCTGGCTGTCTCCAGATACAGGTCGGAAATTTCCTTCTGGGAAAAAAACGATTCGGTCAGGTATGGCTCGATCTTTGGCAGATATTCGCAGAACTTCCTTTCCTTCTTTTTCAGAACTTGCAGAAAATCCAGCATCAGTTCAAATCTGGCCTGTGTTTTACTGTTAAGTGCTGTTTTTACCTGTTCCCAGGAGGCAGGAATGTTGTCCCTGTGAAATTCAACCAGTGCGGTCAGATAGTTGCGGTCAGCCTTACTCAAATCTGATTTCCCGATCACTTCGAGAGCTTTCCCTGAGTTAATCCCCACCAGTGCAGAGGCAAACTGGAAGAAATTCCGGGAAAGAACGCTTTTCCAGCAGTCGCTGTAAAAAGGTCCCAGTGACTGAAGGGCTCGCTTGGCCAGCTCCATGTCCTGCTCCTCCAGGAGCAGATTGAGAGTCCCGTAAACATTGTTGCGCACTCCAGTTCGGACTGCGATCCTCAATTCACAGAGCAGGAATTCTCCATGGGATTGATAATTCCTTGTCAATTCCAGGGCTTCGGCATATTTTTTTCGCGCTAGCAGAACTGATTTCCTGGTTTCGACGATTTCTCTGAAATAGGGGAAATCCTGACTGATAAAATCGTCGGCTTTCAGGATCAGGTTTTCGTAAATCGGATCATTCAGACGATCGCAGTTTTTCAAAATTAAATAATAGACGTAATCATAAGCTGTATATTGACGTGAGATTTTTCTGAGCAGATTAAGGCTTTGATTGTAGCTGTGATTTTTATAAAGTTCGTACCCTTCCCTGAACAGGTCCAGGTCGTCGGCGAACAGTCCTGAGGACAATAAAATCAATAATAAAATCGCCTCAGCAAGGCTCGATCTTGTTCTCCGCTTTCTCGCGATATTTTTTTCCGCAGTCAGAGCATTTCCCATTTTTGCCTTTAGTAAATCCAATTCTGTTTCCACATTCACACATCCATCCGATGATCTTGGCCGGTACTCCGGCAACCAGAGCGTATGGAGGGACATTTCTGGTCACCACCGCTCCTGCTGCTACAAAGGAATATGCACCGATAGTCACGCCACAGATGATAGTACAGTTTGCGCCGAGTGTAGCGCATTTTTTCACCAGTGTAGATTTGAATTCATTCTTCCGTTCAATCTTGCTTCTCGGGTTGATCACATTGGTGAAGACCATCGAAGGACCGCAGAATACGAAATCTTCCAGAGTCACTCCCTTATAAATACTCACATTATTCTGAATTTTGACGCCATTCCCGATCCTGACTGACGGCCCTGCCATTACATTCTGCCCGAATACACAGTTCTCGCCGATTTCAGTGTCCTGAAGTATGTGACAGAAGTGCCAGATTTTCGTACCGCTTCCGATCCTCACGCGTTCATCCACGTAAGACGAGTCGTGTATAAAAATATCCTTCTTCATTTCAGCCCACTCTTACCAGATTTGGATGCAATAGAAAATTCAACAGATCCCGCCTGATATCGAATGACCTGATGTCTTCAGGCACCATCTGTCCCATGGTGATGTATCTGATCCGCAACCCGAACAGGTAAATCAGGCTGAAGAGATTGCCGAAATTCGTGGTCTCATCAAGCTTGGTGAAAATTATCTCATCATAATCGAATTTTTTGTATGATTCGCAGATATCCACAAGGTCATCATACTTCGTGACAGCTGAAAGCACAAGATACTTATAAACCTTCTTGCCAAGCGTGGTTAGAAACATGAATGACTCCAGTATTTCCAGGCAGTCATGCTGGCTCCTGCCGCAGGTGTCGATGAAGACATGATGGTCCTGATGCTCGTTGATCACTGTCTGCAGCTGTTCCACGCTGTAAACACGATATGTCTTGGAATCCAGTATGTCTGAATAGTTTTTGAGCTGTTCCGGGGCCCCCAGCCTGTAATGGTCCAGTGTAATGTAGATAATCCGATGCGGGTCCAGCTCGCTTTCCGACAGCTTCAGCGCAGAAGATATCTTGGCCAGAGTGGTGGTTTTACCGACTCCGGTAGGCCCGATGAAAGCGTATATTTTTTGTTTGATGTCTACTGCAGCCGGTAACTTTTCGATAATTTTTGAGAGTTTGCTTTCAAAATCGAGTTTGTCGTCAAACATTTCCATTTCGGATGCCAGTTTTTTCACCACCGGTTCGTCGATGCCAAGTTCCATCAGTTTTTTTTCGGTCGGTGAATGCGACGTGTTTTCGAGATTTCCTTTTTTTTGCTGGCAGAGAGAAACAAGCTGGGTCAGTGTTTCCTTGATTTCTTTAAGTTCGCTCTCCAGCTGTTTGATCTTGTCTTGAGGACGAAGAGTGTTCACTGCAAAACATTTCCGCTCGGCAGTAGCAAGAACTTCAAAAAAAGCTCCTCCATATGAACTTGCTCCATCATCCAGCCTCTTGCTGTGCAGAATCACTGCTTCTTCGCCCAGGTCGCTCTTGATCATCTGTCTTGCTTCAGACATGGACTTAACTAGATACTTCTTGGCTTCATGTGCATACATACTTGGATACCCTCTCCCCAGTTCTTTAAAATATTTTCTTGGCAATCTCCAGTGCGAAATAGATAAAGAAGCATACTAAAGCTCTTTCCGGAGAATTAGCCCTTAAATCCGCCATTCCGGCGCAAAGACACCCGGGAGAATCGAAAAACCTTAAACCGATTATTTTTTTTGTATTTTTTGGATGATTTAAGTATGCGAAAAATAACAAAGTTGTTCAAGTTTTTTTTATTACCACATAACCTTGAAGAAAATTCCCATTTCAGTCGATATTTCTAAGGTATGAAGAACCTAAAAAACTACCACCAACCAATTCTGGATAAACTGTACTCTGAAGTTTATGCGGATCTGGAGGTTATCGAAAAATGCCTGCAGCCCCAGCAGGAAGCTGCCGTGGGCTGGTTCGGCATGCTGTTTGAGAAGCTCAAGAAAGTGCTGTTCTATGAGCTTCCGGTCGAGTTCGAGATCGAACAGCTGAAACCACCTGAAACTGCTGCAAACAAAAGTGTTACTCAGAATCAACAAGAAAATAAAGAGATCAAAGTCGCCTGATCAAAGGCTCATCGCATTAATTTCATTAGAATTAACTTCCAGTTGATTGATTTCAAGCCGATAATTTTGATTTTACTAATTTCTATGCAATTGCATCTATTTTATTTATGACAAGTAAAACATGGTATTAGCAGACATAACATCGATTTATAGTTCGGTTATTACAACGAAGTGTGTTTGTGCATTGAATCCGTAGGGGCACCCTTCACGGGTGCCCATGAAACCTTGCGTTTCATACTGCAAAAGGAATACAGCTGATTACTGAATCGGATTGTAGTCCGGATGCCCGTTGTCGGCAATGTTCGATGTCAGGGTAGATGTGCTGCCTGTATTGAGATCATATGAATATATCTCGTAGTTTCCGTCACCGCCCTGAATCGAGGAGAACAGAATTTTCTGTCCGTCGCTGGTGAAATGTGGGTCCCTGCAGTTGCAGCTTGTGACAACAGCCTGCTGGGAAGTGCCGTCCGCGCTCATCTTCCAGACTTCCTCAAAGCCGGCTCTTTTCCGGATATAAGCGATGGTTCCTGTGATTGAGCTGGCTGGAGCATGTTCGTCGTCGGCAGTGGCTGTAAGACGGGTCAGATCAGCATTGTCGTGAGTAATCTCCCCTGTATCAAGCAGCAATCTAACTTTATAGATATTCCGATTTCCTGTAGCCACCTCGTCCGAGTCAGTGGTATAAAGCACCGAACCATCGTAAGTGAAGCAGGGATCGCTCTGGTTGTTAGTGTCGACCATCAGCTGATATGGGACTCGCTGGGTAGCAGGATCTGGCGCATTTCCCTGATAATCAACGATGAAAATCTGTTTTTTCCCGGTTCTCGTAGAGACATAGGCGATCCAGTCTGCAGTGGGAGACGCAGCAGGTGAGGAGTTTTCATAGTCAGTGGTAAGAGCGTTCGCCACTCCGCTGCTGATGTTTACGCGGAAGAGCTGATTGCCTCTGCCCCCGTAATTCGAAACAAAGAACACATTCTGCCCGTCTCTGGAAAACACGGGTTCAAAGGAATGATAGAGATCAAATGTGGGCAGTTTCTGAATGTTGGCGCCCTGCGGATTCATAGTATAGAGATAATAATAGCCTGACGCATCCATGTTGGAATGGAAGACGATATAAGGAGTGGTGCTTGTCTCCCTGGTTTCCACCCAGACATTCACGAAGTCATATTCCGACTGGGATATATCACAGGCCTTGTTGTCTTTGACCCTGAGCCCGAATACGTAAAGTCCTGTTTCCGAAGGAGTGAAGGAGGGTTTGATTATGGTATAGTTGTCTAGTGCCACCACAGGCCCTGCCACCTGTTCCCAGGCATAAGTCAGCAAGTCGGCAGCATCTTCATCGTAACTTCCGCTCCCATCCAGCGTAACCATCTCAAAAACGTGAGTCTTCACATCACAGCCGGCGCCGGCCACTGGCTGCGTGTCTTCGATTCCAGTAGTGTTCACGATCAGCCGCATGGTGTCGGCTGCCACATTTCCCTGATGATCAGTGACTTTCATCACCATGTCGTGGGGGCCCGGACAGATTTCAGCGGTCCCGATCTCCACTGTGCCGGTCAGTGAAGTGGCCAGCCTGACTTTTCCATCGCACTGGTACTGCCATTCGTATTTTATGATGTCGTTCGATCCGGCGCCGCAGTTGGTGCTGTCGCAGCTGTCCCAGTCATAAGCATAACCGTGCAGGATGAATTTATGATTGTTGAGCACTATCTTGTCGGGTCCGGCCCAGGCTCTGGGCATGGCATTCTTGATATACTGCATCTGCAGATCCAGGCGATAGATCCTGGGGGTGTAATATCCCTTGCCTCCCACCAGCTCGATCTTCTGGGCTACTGTGCTGCGGTTTTCGATCAGAGTGCGGTAAGTGGCGATCAGGTCTCCGGCTGAATCGTAAATATTGACAAGCGAAACAGACGCCGGGGTCCTGGTCAGGGGGAGATTGAACGAGCCGTCATTCATGATGTAGCAGGTATCGTAACCGATCTCAACCTTTCCGCCTGCCAGAGGGACATAACCCTGAGCCACAGGGGGCGCCATGCTCTTGGTCCTGACGTATCCCTTCTGCACATCCGTGTCAGGGACATAAACGTATCCAGTGTATGCGGTCTCAAGGCTCACCTTCGGAAATACCGTGACCTTGTCCTCGCAGCCTCCGTGTATCAGCAGGAGATAGGTCATCCCGAGCGTCAGCATGAAAAGGATCGAGTATTGGAATTTTTTCAAGTTTCCTCCAGAGCTATTGTAAAATGCCCTTTTGACAAGGGTCCGGAAGTGTTCCTTGAAGATTATCGGTAAAAACGGACCCGGGATTAGTGGAAAGAATTTGCATATGATTAAACAAGTCAGAAAGCAGGTGCTTGACCGGCTGAAAAATAACCTATAACATCAATAATATGGAGATCAAGGAAAAAGTTAATTACTGGCTGGCCATCGCTGAATACGATTTTGAAACCGCGAAAGCGATGTACATTTCAGGTCGATATCTTTACGTGGGATTCATGTGTCATCAGGTTTTGGAAAAGGCTCTGAAAGCGCATTATTGGATAGTTCTGAAAAAAGAACCTCCCTATACTCACAAACTTGAAGTTTTAGTGGCTGCAGTTAACCTTACTCCAAGTCTATCCGAAACTCAAAACAGACTTATCGATAAACTCACACCTTTAAATATTCAGATCAGGTATCCAAAAAACATGGAACTAATGATGTCATCGATAGATAGAGATGTAAGTGAAAAGCTGATCAATGAAACGGAGATTTTTTTTCAATGGATCAAGCAACAAATAGGATCATAACGAGATTTGTGAGTGCAGTTCTGGAAAAACTGCCGGCAAAGTCTATTTTTCTTTATGGTTCCTATGCTAGAGGAGAGGAAAAGGAAATCAGTGATATTGATATTGCTGTAATTGTAGACAAAATTGAGGGGAATTACCTGGAATTGTCGGCAGACTTGAATGGAATAGGCAGAAAAATAGACCCCAGAATCGAGCCGGTCCTGCTCCCTGATACCAAAGATCCTAGCGGTTTTCTGGAAACAATCATTAAAACCGGGAAAGTGTTTTATCAAAGGGCTGCCTGAAAAGTGCAGCATTTTCATGAGTTACTAATCATTTTTCCCAAACTAATCAGCAGCTTGCTGTATTCAGATTAAACATATTGCTCAAATGATCTTGCCCACGAAAAGTTGACACTCTGTAAATGATCTTTACAAACTTTTTTTCGCTGTAGCTGAGGTGACTGATAATTATAGGAGCGATGGATGTTTTCCGGAGGAATACACTATTACTTATCCACCGTACCGTGACGTGAATGAAACTGAAATAAAGCAATTTGCAGATGCCTTGCTGCCTCTGGCTGTCCAGGCTACGGCCGAGCTATACAAGCTGTTCTGGATGGAAACTCACCTGAATCAGATCCGAACCAATTAATTTTCGCTTTTCTTCAGATATGTCTCCGCACAGCCGCGGGCCAGAGCCCTCACCCTGCCGATGTAATTGGCCCGCTCATTGACGGAGATGGCGCCGCGGGCGTCCAGAAGATTGAAGGCATGTGAGCATTTCAGAGTATATGAAAACGCCGGATAGACCATTTCTTTAGAAAGAAGCGCTCCGGCCTCGAGTTCAAAAAAATCGAAACATTCCTTGAGCTTTTCCAGATTAGCGTACTGGAAATTGTAGAAGCTGTTCTCGACCTCTGACTGGAAAAAAATGTCCCTGTATTTAACCGTGTCATTCCAGTAAAGGTCAAAGATGCTGCTCGCCTTCTGCAGATACATGGCGATCCGTTCCAGGCCGTAAGTGAGTTCTGCCGGGCAGAGTTCGACCTCGATCGAGCCCACCTGCTGGAAATAGGTGAACTGGGTGATCTCCATCCCGTCCAGCCAGACTTCCCACCCCAGGCCCCAGGCGCCCAGGGTCGGGCTTTCCCAATCGTCCTCCACGAATCTGACATCGTGCTTCTTGAGGTCCAGCCCTATATATTCCAGGCTTTTCAGATACTGGTCCTGCACGTCGGAAGGAGCAGGCTTCAGGATCACCTGGAACTGGTAATAATGCTGAAGTCTGTTGGGATTTTCCCCATAACGGCCGTCTGTGGGCCTTCTGCATGGCTGGATGTAAGCAGCCCGCCATTCTTTTTTGCCCAGGGATCGGAGAAATGTGGCAGGAGCGAAAGTGCCGGCCCCAATTTCGTGGTCAAATGGCGGCAGGATCAGACATCCGCGGTCCGCCCAATACTGGCTGAGACGGCTGACTATCTCCTGGAACTGAAATCGCTTTTCCATAATCTATTTCCTTTAAAGATATTTTATATCATCCACTGTTAAATGCAAGGTTTCACGGGCATCCGTGAAGGATGCCCCTACGGT
>JAQTZZ010000037.1 GCA_028687545.1 Candidatus Wallbacteria bacterium | reverse complement strand
TATTCTTGAGCGCCAGTGCATGGGTTACGGCCTGAACATTGATTCAATCAAGAGATTGAAACAGACAGTGTATGACCTGATCATTACCGTGGACTGCGGGATCTCCAATGTCGAAGAAGTCAGGTTTGCCAAAGAACTGGGAATTGACGTGATCATTACAGATCATCACGAACCCCTCGACGTGCTTCCGCCGGCTGTGGCGGTGCTTAATCCGAAACGTCCTGACGAAAAATACCCCTACAAGTTTCTCTCCGGAGTGGGCGTGGCTTTCAAACTCTTCCAGAAACTCCTGAAGGATTTCAACTTTTCAGACCATTATATTTACAACAACCTTGATCTTGTCGCACTCGGCACGATCGCCGACATAGTTCCTCTGACCGGGGAAAACAGGATCATTGCCAGGTATGGATTAAAAAAACTTAAAAAAACCGATAATGTCGGCGTCAGTGCCCTGATCAAGATCTCTGGGCTCTCTCCCGGTGACATCGATTCCAGCGACGTGGCCTTCATAATGGCGCCCAGGATTAATGCCTGCGGGAGGATCGACGACCCTAAACTGGCTGTCAGGCTCCTGACCACGGAAAACAAGGAAGAGGCAGCTTTTCTCGCCAGGAGGCTTGACGAAATCAACCGCCGCCGCCAGAAGATAGAGCTTGACATTATGCGTGAGGCTGAGCAGATCATTATCAAAGACAATCTGCAGAACGAAGCCGGTTTAGTGCTTTATTCAAAAGACTGGCATGCAGGCGTGATCGGGATAGTGACTTCCAAGCTCAAGGAAAAATTTTACAGACCTGTGGTTCTCATCTCCTTCGACTCAGAGATTGGCAGGGCGTCTGCCCGTTCGATCGACGGTTTTCCACTCCACAGGGAACTTTCTCTCTGCTCTGATCTGCTGGAAAAATTCGGCGGGCACGAAATGGCTGCAGGTTTCACGATTAAAAGGGAAAACATAGAGACTTTCAAAACCAAATTTCAGGAGCTGGTTGCTGAAAGATTAGGCGGGGAAGTACCTTTCCCTAATCTGCAGGTTGACAGCGAACTCGATTTTAACGAGATCAACGAAGAGCTGATTCAATCACTGGAAGCGCTGGCACCTTTCGGCATGAAGAATCAGCAACCTGTTTTTGTCACCAACGACATTTCAGTTCTGGAAAGTTCCCTGGTCGGCAACAACAAGAAACATCTGAAGCTCAGAGTGAAGAAGAACGGCAGACAATTGAACTGCATCGGATTCAACCTGCAGAATTTTTATGAGAAACTTTATTCGCCAGCACAGTCGATCAATCTTGCCTACAGCCTTTCATTGAACCGATTCCAGAATGAAACAAGCGTTCAACTGAAGATTAAAGATATCAATTTCAATCAAACTTTTGATTTCGGAGGTGAAGATGGAAAAGTGGAAAAAATCGATCCGTGATGTCCCGGATTTTCCTAAAAAGGGTATCATTTTTAAAGACATCACTCCGCTGCTTTCCAATCCCCTGGTGTTTCGGCAGGTAATCCGCAAGATGAAATCATATTTAAATGAATTCAAGATAGAGGCGATTGTGGCTGCGGAATCAAGAGGTTTCATCTTTGGAGCTCCACTTTCAGTACAGCTTGGCGTACCGTTCATACCTGTCCGAAAGGCCGGGAAACTTCCGTCTGAAACGGTTTGCGTCACCTATGACCTGGAGTACGGGCAGGATACGATCTGCATTCACAAGGATGCCTTGAAGATCGGGCAGAGAGTCGCAATCATCGACGATCTGCTGGCAACCGGAGGGACAGCCGAAGCGATAGAGAGCCTGGTGAAAAAACTCTGCGCCACACCGGTCACCCATCTCTTCCTGATCGAACTCGGATTTCTTAACGGCAGAAAAAAGCTCACCGCACCCGTAAAGAGCTTTATCACTTATTAACCTGGAGATGTCATGGTAGATTATAAAAGCCTTGATGAATACAAGCTTGACCTGAAGTCCAAAGAGTGGGAAAAGCGTTTTCTGGCCCTGCAGGAACTGCAGTTTTTCCCTGCGTATGTCGTAGAAGACCTGCTCATCGGATGCCTGGATGACAGAAATGAGAATGTCCGCTATATGGCGATAAAAGCTCTGGGGAAGGTGAAATCAGCGAAATCCATTGATCAGCTGATTCAGTCCTTTGCAGATCCGAATCCGCTGATTCGACTCCAGATCTTGGAATCACTGGGGAAAATTGGTGACAAGCGGTGCGTGGACTATCTCATACAATTCATGCAGGACGAGAAGGACATACGGGTTCGGGCCACTGCCATCATGGTACTGGGCCAGCTTGGAAACAAGTCACACGTACCTATGATCGCAATTTATCTAAAGGATGCCGACGAACGGGTAAGGGCAAATGCCATCGAAGCACTGGATTTGATTGGAGATACCGAGATTTTGCCGATTATCTCCCCGTTCTTCAGGGATACCAGCAACAGAATCAGGGCTAATGCAGCCAAGACCCTCTCACGCTTCGACCGGGAAAAATCCGTGGAACTGTTGAGAGGAATGCTGAAAGACAGGAACGAATGGATGCGGGCTTCCGCCTGCTGGGTGCTTGGTGAGCTGAAGGAAAAATCAGCGATAGGAGAACTGGTGGCTGTGATCGGAGACCAGTTCTGGGTTGTGAATCGTAACGCGATCGAAGCATTGAAAAAAATCGGTGAAGAAGCGCTGCCGGCTATTTACAAAAGAATTTCCGAAAATAAAGAGACTGACGAGCATCTCAAGGAGCTGATCATAGCCATCGGAGAAATCGGCAATGAAAAATCGCTGGGCCAGATCGTAAAATATCTCCAGCATCCGAATGGTGAAATCCGCCTGGAAGCAGAGGCTGCCATTGAAAAGATCCGTGAACACACTTAAGATTCTAGTAGTGTGGTGTCTACTTCTAGCAGCACCCGGGTTTACCAGGGATCTTCTGGAAAATTATTTCAATCTGGGGCGGGAGTATTACAAGGAAAGTAAGTATGAGGACTCACTGTTTAATTTTTTACAGGCGCGCGACCTCTGTCCCCAGTCCCCTGAAATACTTAACAATATCGGTCTCTGTCAGGAAAAACTCAAGAAATATTCTGATGCCAAGGCCTCATACGAGAAAGCACTTGAAATAATCCCTGACTACTGTGAAGCCCTGAATAATCTCGGATTGCTTCTGATCCGCCAGCACATTGCTGATTCAATCGGGCAGAGCCTGATTGTCCGGGCTCTGGAACTGTCTCCCGACAACCCTGAGTATTTTGCCAGTATGGGTGAATCTTATTATTATCAGGAGAATTATCAGAAAGCGCAGAGCTGGTTTGAAAAAGCTTTGAAAGGCGGTGTGAACAGAACCTCGCTGGACTATCTGATCGGACTCAATTTTCTGCATCTAGGGAAAAAGAGGGAAGCCCTCGACTCCTTCAAATCTGTTCTGAAGAAAGATCCGGATTTCATCTCAGCTTATATTGGAGTGGTAAAAATACTTGAAAAATGGGAAGACTACGAGGGCGCTAAAAACTATCTGTCGCTGCTGGACAGCCAGGCTCTGCTGAAAAATCCGGACCCAGACCAGATCAGGCAGGTTTATGACTTCTTAAACGGGTATTATCAGAATTCTCTGCTGAATCTTGGTTTTGCGCTTCTCAATGAAGTCAAGAATTACCAGAACAAGGTTACTCTCAAAGACCTTGCTTATTTTACAGAGCGTGAACTTCAGACTGTCATCGACATTTCAACCAGCAGGCAGAGCGGTGATAGAGTCCTGACACAGGACGATGAAGTTGAACCGGCTGTTTTTTATTACATTCCTGAAATCAAGAACGCATATATGGAAAGAAGCAGGCAGATCTGTTACGAGAATCAGAGGGTTCTGATTGCAGCAGATTTTTTATTCAGGCTGAAGACACCTGAAAAAATTCCGACCAAGGAAGCTCTTGAAAGCCAGCTCTGCCCTGAAGCAAGAATTCTGTGCCCTCAGGGTTTTGAGTATCAGCCTGACCGGAGCGTCTGGAAATGTGAAAGACATGGGAGTTTAAAATCCGGCAGTTGATTGGCACATGTTCCACAGGAATCAGTCCAGATAATGAGTAGTAACAGATTGCGGAAACCAGATCCAAATGACAGAAGTTTTGACAGCTCTGCGGAAGTAAAGCGGGAATTGCTGCATTCACTTTCGGCTGTATCCTCAGCTTGCTGCGCTCAAGTCATGATCCAGGCGGCTCTTAAATCAATCGGCTTTGCCAAGTATTACCGGGAAGGAATTAAACTGGAGCTGAAAAGCAGCAATCCTGAAGTGCTGAAATTTCTGACACCACTTTTGAAGCGGCACCTGGGCCGGGTAGTTGTCAGCTACCGGCGCAAGAACACTTTGAAAAAAGACAACACCTATTTCCTGGAAATAGAGGTACCTTCAGCTGAAATTCTCTCGGAAACTCTGGAACGGCCGCTTGTCTCCGGCTGCTGCCGCAGGAACTACTTCGCCATGATTTTTCTCCTCTGCGGAACTTTGCAGCTTTCGGCCCCGTTTACAATTGAAATTTTCCACCACGACCGGGCCGTGCTTAACAGAATCAGAAAAATCGGCAGGGAAGACCTGGGGCTTTTACTGAAAATATATACGCTCAGGAAGCTGTATCTGTTGGTGGGAAAAGGTAAAAGTGTGGCTGAGAAATTTCTGGATGGATTTTCCCTCAACCGTTCCATTCTATTTCTGGAAGACAGGAATATCATGATGGAAATCAAGAATCTGACCAACAGGCTTGTCAACTGCGAGACAGGGAATCTAAAAAAAATTGTGACCAGTTCAAGCAAACAGCTTTACTGGATTGAAGCCATTAAAAGCGGGATAGGTCTGGAAAATATTAATAAAAGGCTGAAGGATGCCGCGCTGCTCAGGATTTGGAACCCTTGCCTCAGCCTTTCTGAACTTGCCGAAAAAAGTGGAGGTAAATTTACAAAGTCTTCACTCAATCATTGTTTCAGGGAAATCAGGAACATTTTTCTGGAAATTACTGATTTGAAAGTCAGCTGAACGTTTTTTTAAAACCCACCGTTATCCTGATCTTCGTTTTGTGAGCCATCATCTTGAACCCCGCTCGGGATTTCACCGGCAGAGTTGCTGGTAGTGGTATCTTGGGAGATACCTGTCTCAGTTCCGGTTCCCTTTTTCAGCTGGTCGTATTCATCGAAATCAGGAGAGTCTTCAGTGGGTGCTTCTTCATCATTTTCTTCGACAGTTGAGGCTCCTTCACCGTGCTCTGAGCATTCGCTGTCAGGTTCTGTCCCTGCGAGGAAGGCCTGAGTGATTTTTCTGGGACAGCTCTCGGTTGCGAGCAGGCCGGAATTTCGACAGATCATCACATCAACAACTCCATCCGGGCGTGGAAAGTTGCTTGGCGGGTAGTTTTTCAGTGCCTTTTCCATGAAATCCTTAAAAATCGGAGCTGCCACATGGCCGCCTGAACGGTTGCCTCCCATAGGGATGGGAGTATCAAAACCTATGTAAGTAACAAAAGTGAATTCGGGGGTGATGCCGCAATACCAGGCATTGGTATAGTTGTCGGTGGTGCCGGTCTTTCCTGCAGATACATGGTTGTCCAGCCTGGCTGTGGTGCCTGTGCCGAATTCATTGACTTTTTTCATCAGGTCCACAATTACGTAACACGCTTGGGGTGAGACTGATTGCAGTCCTTTGAAGTTGTTTTCCAGCAGTATGTTGCCGTCCTTGTCTTCCACCCGCTCGATGCCGATGGAGGGGCTTGAGATTCCCATCCTGGCGATGCTGGCATAACATTCGGCGATTTCAAGGGGGATGGCTTCATATGAGCCCAGAGCCATGGAAAGCCTTGCCTCAAGTTTGCTGGTCAGACCAAGTTTTCTGGCGATATCGATTACAGGCTGGCATCCAACCAGGCGGAGAAGTTCAATCGTGGCCATGTTGTATGATCCGACAATGGCGTCGATCAGAGTGGTTGGGCCATGATATTTTTCCTGATAATTGTGCGGTGACCAGATCTGGTTGGTTCCTGGGACAGGATATGAATGTGGTTCGTCATCCACGATTTTGTTCGGAGGGATGCGGGCATTCATTGCCGCCAGATAGATGAAAGGCTTGAAGGCAGATCCCATTTGTCTGCGTGCAATCACAGTCCGGTTGAATTTGGATTCCAGATAACTCTTTCCTCCCACCATGGCTCTGATTTTGGATGTGGATGTTTCCAGGCAGATCAGACAACCGTCGATTCTGTTGTCAGGCAGATCGTGGAGTTCCTTGAAAATTTCCGCATTTCTGAAAGCTTCGTCAGCAGATTGCTGGATATCCAAATCCAGCGTGGTATAAATCTTCCAGCCTCCTGTAAGAATTTTTTTCTCGTCAAAGGACTTGGTAAGAAGGGGCATCAGATATTCGAACACAAAATAGGGAGCAGGAGGAAGGAATTTTTTCTCAAAATTGAGCTGCAGGGGTTGTTTGAGGGCGTTCTCATAATCCATCCAGGTGATCAGCTTCTGCTCAAGCATTTTCGACAGCACCAGCTTGGCGCGCTGCAGAGTACGGCTGGGATTCTTATAAGGGGAGTAATAGGATGGGTTTCTGATCAGACCAGCCAGCACCGCCGACTCCAGCAAAGTGAGCTGTGACGGGGTTTTATTGAAGTAGGTCCGGGCTGCTGATACTATTCCGTAAGCCTGAGGACCGAAATAGATCTGATTCAGGTAATTCTCCAGGATCTCTTCCTTGGAAAAAAGCTTTTCGATCTTCAGGGCGACGATCGCTTCCTTGATCTTGCGTTCGATGGTCTTTTCAGCGGTGAGAAATGCATTGCGGGCAAGCTGCTGGGAAATCGTGGAAGCACCTTGAGCGGCAGTTTTTTTCATGATGTCTACCCAGATCGCTCTCAAGTTTGCATAAGGATCGATTCCGTGATGTTTCCAGAAACGTTCATCTTCGATCGCAATCACGGCATTTGACAGGTAGACTGGAATGTCGGTAAGCCTGGCTTTTTCGGAACGGTTTTCACCCCCATTGTGCAGTTCCGTAATAACTCTGCCTTTGCAGTCGTAAATCATCGAATTCAGAGGCGGTTGATAAGTTACGATCGAGATGTCCGGAATTTCCTGTTCCAGGGAATGATAAACACCAATGAATGCTCCGATAACAACAGATGCAATACATATGATCAGGATCGTGAAGGTGAGCAGTAATCGGAAAATGAATTTGTTCATTCGTCTTGATTTTGATTGGAGGCGGCACCCGGACTCGAACCGGGATTGAAGGATTTGCAGTCCTTTGCCTTACCAATTTGGCTATGCCGCCCTATGAGAATGGTGCCGAGAGGCGGGATTGAACCACCGACACGCGGATTTTCAGTCCGCTGCTCTACCAGCTGAGCTATCTCGGCACCTGATTCTATAAGAAATGGCGGAGCGGACGAGATTTGAACTCGCGACCTTCGGCGTGACAGGCCGATGTGCTAACCGGGCTACACCACCGCTCCGTGATTCTTCTGGTGGGCGAAACAGGGTTTGAACCTGCGACCGCCGGCGTGTAAGGCCGATGCTCTCCCAACTGAGCTATTCGCCCTAAGCAGGTTACATTTTAATCCAGCAGGATTCAGCTGTCAAGAAAAAAACCTAATAATTACCGCAAACAAAGAAAAAAGTCCTGCAAAAGCAGGACTTTTTTACGTAACTTATGAGATTACTTAATGTTTCTGTAACTGGGCGATGATGAGCTGGGCTTTGATTTCTTCCACTACGGGGGCAACCGCCAGTTTCTGATCATCGTTCAGGCTGCTGATGTTGGCAATCAGCTGGTGAATGGTGTTGTTCTCTATGGCTGTCTCGATCTGGCAGCGGGCTTCTTCCACCATCTGAGCATCCCTCTGGGCGATTGTCATGGCCATGGTTTCCTCAAGCCTGCCGGCATTGATCAGGTTCAGCTTCTCTGTCTGAAGAGCAGTGTAACTGCCGAACCAGTTGTCCCACCAGCTGCCGCTGGTGCTCGGTGTTTCGGCTGGGGTGTTTTCGGCTACAGGTTCCACACTGACACTGGAGCCTTTGTAATAGGCTGAGAGGAATTTGTTCCATTTTGTGGCTGTGCAGAATGAGAGACCATCATACTTTGTCAGATAGCTGCCGCTCGAACTTGGGAAATAAATTGAGATTCCTGTAGCGTTCTTCATTGCAGTGCCGACTGTGCAGTTGTTGATGACTGCTGCCTTGACCGCTGCAACTACTGCATCCAGCTTGGGTTTGATTGTGGTGTCAGTGGTTTTGATTGTGGAGCAGAGGTGGGAAAGATCCGCATAGTCTGCATCGTAGAAGACCTGCACGCTCTTCCTGGCTGTAGTGATGGCAGTCTTCACAGCGCTGATCTTGCCGTTCATGGCATTGGCAGCGTCAGCCACAGCAGTGGTCAGAGCCTGGATTTTGGAAAGGTCCACTGCGGACTTGGTTACACCTTCAGAACCGCTGGAATAATATTCTTTATAAGAATCAACAATGTGAATCGCATACTGCTCCGGAGTTGTGCTGGCGGTCAGACCGTTGAGCATCAGCTCGTATGGGTTGCCGTCGCCTGGTTCGGTTTCTTCGGAAGCAGTCATGTAATCCACGGTATCCTTGATCTGATAATTGCATTCGAGCATGGCCATCAGGCAGGCGTCATAGTCGAGCACATCAAGTTTCTGGCCGAGTATGCCCTTAATGGCGACCATTGAGTTTTCCACTGAGGCCATGTCCATATGATTGCCGCTCTGGTCGTCATAGCAGACGCCCCTCATCACATCATTTCCGCCTTTCTTTTTCCAGCCTGCGCCATGGTTCCAGAGAGTCAGAAAATAATGCTCGGCCGGATAATTGTCCTTGCAGTACTGCACGAAATCTGTGAGGGTTTTTCCGGAACCCATGTCAAGTTCGCCGCAATTCTTTACGACTTTGGAATTCATGATGCTGGTGTCATTGTCTTTGGTGATATACATGATCCTGGAATCTGTCCAGTTGCCGTTGGTGGAATCGTATCCGGATGCCCTGTCAAAGAGCACTACAACATTGGTGGCATCGGTGGAACCGACTTTTTCCATCTGATTGACGTTCATGATGCCATATGGTTCGAGGTTGTTGTCGCCATCGAGGTAGACCATGAATGTCCAGGGTTTTTTGGTTGCTGCTGTTGTTGGATTGACGAACGAGACCATTAAAGCGATTGCTAAGATGAATACGATGCTGAGCTTCATACTTCTTACTCTCCTTGTTACTTAATACGGACCATTTTTTCGGGAGTGTGTCCTGACTCCCTTACTTTTTGTACTTATACTTATCCTTGAGAACTTATCGCTCGATATCCCTCCTTTATAATAGTTTCTTCATTCTTACTTACCATTATATGGCTATTCCACAGCAATACCAGTTACAATTTGTTACAATTTGTTTCAAATTGTAACACTGGGAAGAGCGTCAACCATAGGAATTGTGAACATGATGTTACAAATCGGTTTCAGAATCTGCCGATCCCTGGTTAGCGGTCAAAGTGCTGAAACAGGTACAATCAAAAAAGCACCCTTTTCAGGTGCCTTTTTGGATTGTTAGGATTCACGGATTTATATTCATTTTTTTAATGTCTCTACTCCATACTGACATGAAGTCTGCAGGTAATACCCGCTGCCCCACTCGCATCCCAGGTCTTTTCCGCCCTGGTACAATGCCGCTGCGACTGCCTGCTGTGTAAAATCATGGGCTGACTGGAGAGCTTCATCTTCAGTCTCCCAGGTACCTGGAGCACAATATGTATATACTTTATAGCGGTTGTTTGACTGTGCTGCATAGACAGGTTCGTCTTTATACCAGACTGCAACCTTGATCCATCCCCTGTAATGTTCAGAAACCAGGACGGTTTTAAATGAATACTCGCAGCGACTGGAAAACTGACTGTCTTTCCAGTCCGGATGTCCGAGTTTGGACTTTCCGGCTGCGATAGCCATGGAAACAGCGATCCACTCGGATTTTTCAGCTGCTGCGACTGCTTCAGCGGAAGTTCCGTAAAGTCCGTTGGCTTCATAAACATAGACATAGTGCCCGGCTTGTTCGTATGGCTGTGCTTTGTCCCAGATTGTCACTGTATTGACACCGCTGAACTTCTCCAACTGGATCCTTTCCAGATTATCATCCTGGTTGACTGAAACGATGGTGCCATGGTCGAACAGCATGTCTCCCTTTAAGGTAAGCATCATGGTTTTCCTGGCTTTGTCGATCAAGCGTTGTTCGAGATTTTTTACCGCAGCCTGGGCTTCTTCAGCACTGTTGCATAGTTGTGTAGCTTCATTCATGCTGAAAGCGTCAAATCCGTCCGAAGATACTGCGGGAACGCTCACATAAGCTACTCCATAATAACTGCCTTCCCCTGCCAGGGCTAGCCCTGAGATTAACAGGACCGCTGCTGCACAACAGATTAATCTGTTACACATTTCTCCTCCATAAGTTTTTGAATAATTCAGTTTGCTGGAACTGATTACCTGCACCTGACCAGAATATAACGTTCTTCATAATAGGGAGTGCTTTGGGCATCATTCACGGAATTTTCCGAATTCCTGTCAAGTGTCGAATAGACAATTTTGATCCTCTCATAGGATCCTTGTTTGTTACTTGCAGTTTTCTTTTCCAGCTTCCTCATGTTTCCTCCGCTGAGTTTGAGATTGTTTTCTTCTGTTATTATTTATTATCATCTGATGACCAGTGGATTCCAGTTACAAATTACTGCACTTGGACTGATAGGAAATTAATATGTTGGCTTCTTACTGAGAATGAAATAAAATACTGTCATGATGATACCGTCTGCACCACACGGTTTCTGCGGTAGAAAAAAAGAACTGGCCAGGCTGACTTCCCTTTTTTCAGAAAAAAAGGTTTCCCTGGTCTCAGGGATCGCCGGAATGGGGAAAACAGCACTGGTCCTGACTTTTGCCAATTCCTTGAAAAAAAATGCAACTTATGGGGAAAAACTGATCTGGGTAGCATGCCGGTCCGGGTGGACGTGGGCTGACCTCCAGGCCAGCATTCTGCAGAAAATCATCCAATTGACAGGAAAGAAGCAATACCTGTCTCAAACCGGGTATACCCCGGAGAAAATCGTCGAAATTCTCGAGGACAATGCCTTGATTTTGTGCATCGATGATTTCCAATTAGTGGAAAATGAAAATTCGCTGCAGCTGATCGAGTATTCTCTGAAGCTTTTCCAAAGGGCAAAACTGATCATCGCTTCCAGAAATCGCGTCTCACTTGACCTTGATCGGCGCTCAGACACAAATGAAATCCTGCTGGATGGCCTGGAAATCGAAGAATCGTTTTCAATGCTCGAACAGATGCTGAATTTGCATGGGATAGAAATGTCGTCTGATCAGAAACACAGGATCACTCAAGAATTCAAGGGACATCCATTTTCGCTGAAGCTGTTTGCCAGCCTCCTGGTGGAAGGTGGCCACAATGTTGAAGAACTTCTGCGGCAGTCCGGCGAATTCCGTGAAAAACAGGGTCAATATCTGCTCGATTTGTTGTGGGAAACACTAGAACCGGCTGAACAGGATCTTCTGAAAACACTTTCCGTTCTGCGAATACCAGTCAATACTGTAGAACTTCCGTCTCTTTCAGGCCGAAGGCACCGGAATGCACAGAAAAGGCTGACTGACAAGTTTCTCCTGGAAACTGCCAGGAATGGAGTTTATGTCCATGACCTGATACGCGAATACGCCAGATCTCAGTTGAGCCCTACACAGCTGGCTCAGATCCACAAGGATGTTGGACATTATCTGGCTAGAGCTGGAAATGATAAAGTACCTGAATTGTGCGAGTCTTATTATCATTTTCACAGGGCTGGAGAGCTTAGAATGGCTGCTGAAGTGATGACCCGGGTAAGCGACAAGCGTCTGACCCTCGGCGACATGACCGAAAGTGTTTACCAGTTGCTGGAAGATGCCCTGAAATTCTGTGGAACACATTACAGGCAGGAACTTCTGCAAAGCAAGGCTGGATTCCTGATCTACTGGCATCGCTATCAGGAAGCCCTGAAAGTCGTTGATCAGTTGGAACATAGTGGAGTTGCCGCTCTGCAGCGTGCCAAGATTTATTTTAATCAGAGCAAATACCCGGAAGCAGTTGAATATTACAACGAAACCCTAAGGATCGGCCACCCGGAAGGCAGGCGGCTGGACGCTTTCATAGACCTGGCGATGTGCCATGTACAGCTTGGAGACATGGGCAAAGCTGAAGAATGCATGCTGCAGGCTAAGTTAGAGTTGGAAAAAGGCGTTGATGATCAACTGGAAGCCAATTTTCATGTCAGGTATGGACTGCTGCATTACTATAAAGAGGATTATCCTGGCGTGCTTGAGGAATTTTCCCTGGCTGAAGAGATTTACCGCAGGCACAATATTCTGGGGTCACTGGCCCTGCTACTTCAAAACAAAGGGAATGCTCACATCCAGATGGCTGATTTTACAAAAGCTGACGACTGCTTTTCTGAAAGTCTGATCCTGAATCGGAAGACCGGCAATCCTCACGGCATGGTTTACAACTATGCCGGTAAGGGGTTGATTTACAATCATCTCCGTGAATTCAAGAAAGCCATCAGGATTGTAAGCAAAGCTTTAGTCCTCATCGAGCGGAACAACTGGGTATTCGAACGGTCATTTCTCAATGAAATCACGGGAGAAGCTTATCTCGGCCTGCTGGAATACGAAAAATCGGAAGAACATCTGAAGGTTGCCTTAGAAGTTCTAGAGAAGTTCAACAATCCTGAGCGTAAAAACATGCTGCTGCTGATTTATTCACAGCTCAAACTTTTCCAGGGCAGATGGAAAGAAGCCGGGAAATTACTGGCTCAAGTTGAAGAATATTGCGGGTCTCAGCATCAGGACATCCTGATCAAAGTGTTGTTTCTTAAGATCCGGGTATTGGAATTCGTTGGAAATCAGGACTTGATTTCCGAATCTACCGCACGATACGAGAAACTGCTTGCTGAGCAACCGGAAAGACGAAAAAATAAAATTGAGGAAGGATTCAACTGGTTTCTGGATAACTTTTCTACGCCTGAAAAGAAGGAATTCATTCTCCATACCAGACTGGTCAAACATAAAGAGATCGGACGGACAGAACTGAAACGGATCAGAGAAAAAAAAGAACAGTATGAGATTTACATTGATTATTCCGGAGAGGAACTGCTGCTTTCCGGGAAGCGGGTTAATTTTTTCGGTAAACAGACACAGGTCCCCCTCTTATACGAATTCGTGGTGAAACCCGGTCGTTTAGTCCAGCCGGTAGCTCTTTTTAGAAAGCTCTGGGGTCGCAAGTATGATTTCGACAAAGACCGTTCCACATTGACTGCGATCATTACCAGATTACGGAAAAGCCTGGGCGATAATAAACTGGAACGATTCATCCGTTCCTCGAATGATCCGGCCTGTTACTATTTCAATAGTCATACGGATTTCTGCGTGATTCTTCCTATCATTGCAGGAAATACTGATGAATCTGCCGGCTAATCTAAAGTGAGGTTGAATATGCCAAAATGTGCATCAATCTGTTTTGTTTTATTTTCCGGATTGACCATCCTTTTAAACTTTTCACCTGCTGAGGCCAGAACCGAAGCGCGAAGGTATGCGATTGTCGTGGAAAACGGCGGATTCAATACCGGCAGCGACACCGAAGGCTGGCTTTCTGTGCTGAACCAGCTGAAATCAAAGTACAATGCCAGAGTCTTCTGGTTTGAAGGACCGGCTGACAAGAGCCAGCCGCTGAAGCGTGGACTTTCCGCATACAAGCCGTATTATGTCTGTTTTATCACCAGACCCGACCATTGCGACGAGGATTATGTTCAGAGCGTCATCCGACTGATGGAGAGCATTGATGATGACCCATACGATGACGCAATCTGGGCGATCCTGACAGGTTACGATTATCGCGACGCACTGCGCATAGTCAAGGCAGGCCCTCTTACAGTTCGCAGGGAGCTTTCCCATCTGGGAAACGGATGGATGGACCCATGGATCGAGTCTGGAGTATCCTTCAACGAAGGGGTGCAGGGATCAAAATTCATTAAGGAAAAAGGAAAAAGCACTGCAGCGGTTGCCGGCCCGGCGGACACGACCGCCGAATGGGTGAGATATCTGAATCACAATGATTGCGACGTGATAGTCACGAGCGGGCATGCCACTGAGTTTGACTGGAGACTTGGATATGCATATAAAGATGGAAAGATTATACCTGCTGATCGGGGAAGGCTTAAGGGAGTTGATCTGAACAACTGCACTTACGAAATCACCACGACGAATCCAAAGATCTATTATGGTCCGGGCAACTGCCTGATCGCTCACATTCCTGCTAAGACCATGGAATGCATGGCTTTGTCCTGGATTCACAACGGTGCCAACCAGTTTTACGGGCATATCGAGCCGCAGTACCGGAACTGCACAGCCTGGGGGGTCTGGAATTATTTCGCCACCCTTAGGGGAGCATTCACTTTCGCAGAGGCGGTTTATGCGAACCGGGTGGCATCCCGCTACCTTGTGAAAAGTTGCTGGACAGGCGAGGTGCAGGCTCAATCTGAACGCTGCCTTGGAATCACCGTGCTATACGGCGACCCGGCCTGGGCTGCCAGAGTAAAGAAAGTAGCTGCACCTGATTATGAAATGAAATTGACCACAGTAAAATCCGGAACTGATTTCTGTGAAATCACAGCCTGCCTGCAGACGAACAATGACTTGAAATTTAACCCCCAGTATTCAAAGCCGCCTGTATTTCTGCTTCCTTTCAGGATCAGAGACTGGAAGATCAAATCAACTGATTTCGAAACTGTCGAGGTCACCGACAATTTCATCCTGGCTGATACCCTGGGCAGGACTTTCAGGAAAGGCGAACTGCTGAGGATTGTCGTTGACTGCAGAATCGATGATTAAGGGATGCAGATTCAGCATGACAGGGAATACAATGGATTTCTCCTGAATTTAAGACCATTCATGAGTTCGATATAGAGCAGTGAAGCGATCATCAATCCCCAGAAAGCGACTTTCTTCTTCATAGACCCTCCGGTTAATTCTTTCCTGAATTATCCCTTGGATCAATGAATGATTCCAGTTACAAAATACTGCAGCTATAAACTGCTGACTTAGGTAATAAATCAGCTGACTGGTTGCCAGTCCTTTCCGCTGATGTTCAAAAGGGATTCGTGGATGTATCCTGTGCGATTGTCGGCAAGTGTCACTTTATACCATTGGTCTTCCTTGGATATGATTGTTACTACTGCGCCCTTGTCCAGAGTGATAAGCACTGAATAACTGGTATCCGGACCTTTGCGGACATTGGTGCCGTCGGTATTCACTGTTCCTTTCTGGGCGAGGTCCGGGGAGCCACTGTCCTTGATCAATCCCATCAGAGTGTCCCAGGGGCAGTTGGCAGGGCAGTCGGTATTGCAGCCCGGCATTTCCTTATGCCCGACTATGCCGGGGAAGGCATGCCTGATCTGGATCCCGTATTTATCGCAGAAAAAGCGGGTGAGTTTGGCCGATCCCTGCAACTGGGGCTGACTGTCCCACCATTCGGGATGGGCTACTGTGACTTCGTGCTCGATGCCGATGGAGCGTTGATTGTTGGATTGACCATTGCTCGCACCGCAATGCCAGCCAGTGTCGCCGACTTTCACTACCTGGGTGATCTCACCGTCGGTGTGGCGGATGCAGAAGTGGGCGCTGACCTTGGCATCCGGATTGTTGAACCAGGAGATGGCTCCTGCGTAAGTGCCCTCGGAAATGTAGTGCACAACCCAGGTATCAATGCTGTGGCTGCGGCCGTCGACATGATTATATGGGGTGAAAGCAGCCTTGGCGTCGGGATAATCTACTGAGGTGGCGCGGGTGTCCATGCTCCTGGGTCTGATTTTGGAAAGGTCGAGTGAAGGATTAGCTCTGACTTCTACTTTCTGATTGAAAATATTGAATTCCTCAATTCCATTTTTAAGTATGGTAAAGTAATTGTATGCCTGATAATCCCTTAGATCCTGGTTGATAAGGCCTGAGAATCTGGAAACGGCCTGGAACCAGTCCTCGATGGAGGAAGTGGTTCCACTCTCTTTTGCATAAAAAGCGAGCAGTGCCGCTGCTCCGCGGATGTTCTGCCTGGCATCGTCCTTCAATACCTGCCGCTCGACATTGAGAAGCTTGGCTGCTTCGCCCAGTGTGTCGCAGTAGTTGTTTTCCACGAGATGCATCACGCCCCAGCCCCTGTCGATCGTGGGACCGATCTGGGTCCAGTTGTTCTCCACGTATCCGATGGCTTCCAGAAGGATTTCCGGAACTGAAAATTCAGCCGCAGCTTCGCGGAACATGATCAGGGTGTCATCGACAGTTACATTGGAGGCTTTCTGAAGATAAGATACCCAGAGCTGGGCATCTTCAGGTGAGGCTTCGCTCTTATCAAGCACCTCAGCTACGACCTGCCTGTAATCATACTCACTCGCCTTTAATACTGACAGGCACATTAATACGCAGCAAAGCAGCACAAAATTCTTATCCATGCCGATCCTCCCAACAATACTTCGTACTTTAATACTTATACTTCATGCTTAGATTCATTTTAACACAGATACAGGATGAATCCAGTTACAAATTGTTACAATTGGTTACAATTTGTCGGTCAGGACTCCACCAGCTTAATCACCAACCGGATCCAGGCAGAAAGTCAGACGTTTTTTCAGGCAGAAACAGATAACCTGAAACAAGCAATTATGGAATTTCAATGGCTGCTCTGACTTTAGTAACAACTTGTAACAAATTGTAACTGGCTTCAGGCCATTATTTTCATTAGAATGGAAAGCAGTACGATAATATTCAGAGTTTTGGGGGAGTAATGAGAAAAATCCATGCAGTTATATTCATTTTGTCGATTGCATTTTCAGCCTGGTGCGCGGTTGAAGAAGGTGTACCTGATATTTTAAACGACGAGCTTGCCTCATACGGGCAGGAATCGAGCTCTGAACCGATCTATTTCCCTCATATCGATCTGGACGTACAGGACCCTGAGACCACATTCAAATATGTGGACGGCCAGAAGGTGATCTTTGACGGCACTGAATCAGCCATAGATTACACCAGGCTCTGGCTGCTTGGAAACGCCAAGAATATAAAGACTGTCTATATCTGCCTCCATGGAGACCATCAGTCAGACTATTCAGTCAAAACCGAAGAAGACCGCAACAGGATGGAAAAGAAGCTCAAGTCAGGTGAAGGCGCGATAGTGGCTTACCCTGTGAGCCCGGAAAAGTATTGGCCCGCTTTCCAGGGCGGCGAGAACGGCATGCTGCTGATCTCGATTTTCAATCAGATCGAGAAAGCCACTGGAAAGAATGATCTCAGGTACGAGCAGTTTGCACTTTCAGGAGGAGGCAGGCTGAATCATGCTCTGCTCAACGTGCTTGCCGAGCGCTATGACACGGACGAAGTGGTGCGCGAGTTCGTGGACAATCACCTCAAAAGCATCAATGACGGCGATTCGCTCTGCTACGGGATCGATTCCATGAAACAGGGCTATATCAGCGCCATAAAGCGCTTCAAGCAGGTAAGGTTCTGCTTTATTCACAACACTTCTGGTTATATGGAATACGTTCACAAACATCATAATGACATTGCCATGGCTGTGGGTAACCAGTCATACCCATACGGCGGCTCGCTGGTGCTTGAGGACGGCAGGCTTAGATTCTGGGCTGCGCCTGATCATTTCTCAGCCTGGTGCGGCCAGTTTGAGCGGGTCTTCTTCGGCAGCAAGTGACTTCATTTCAGAATTTTCGAGTTCAGCTGTAATGAAAAAGGGCGCATGTCGCGCCCTTTTTTATGCTTAGAATTAACGTTTCCGCTTACGCCTGTTTGTTTTTCCTGATGAAGGCCGGGATGTCGTAATCGTTTGAGGAGCCTTCCTTGACTTTCAGCTCTTTCACGACACTGTCCTTGGCCTGCTCCAGCATGTCCTGCGTGGAGAAACCTGTGGCAACCACTGTCACTTTCACCTGGTCGGTCATCTCTGAGTTGACCGTATATCCGAAGATCAGGTTTACGTTGGGGTCTGCGTTGGCTTTGATGATCTCGCAGGCCTTGTTGACTTCGTGGATCTTGAGGTCCATTCCGCCGGTAATGTTGAGCAGGATGCTCTTCGCGCCTTCAATTGTGTTTTCGAGCAGCGGGCTGTTGATGGCATTTTCTGCGGCGATCTGGGCTCTGTTTTCACCGGTGCCTGAGCCGATACCCATCAGGGCTGCGCCGCCGTTGGTCATGATTGTGCGCACATCTGCGAAGTCCAGATTGATCTCGCCCGGGTTGGTGACCAGGTCCGTGATGCCCTGCACTCCCTGGCGAAGTACGTCATCAGCCAGTTTGAAAGCTTCCAGCATCGTGGTTTCAGCAGCACAGACATGCAGAAGTTTTTCATTGGGGATCACGATGATTGTATCGACCTGCTCTTTGAGCTGCTTGATGCCGATGTCTGCCTGTTCCATACGCTTCTTTCCTTCGAACAGGAACGGTTTGGTAACTACTCCCACAGTCAGTGCCTGACACTCCTTGGCGATACGTGCGATTACCGGGGAAGCTCCTGTGCCTGTGCCGCCACCCATTCCTGCGGTGATGAACACCATGTCTGCCCCTTCGATGTTTTTTCTCATTTCATCGATATCTTCTTCGGCAGCTTTCCTGCCGATATCCGGGTTGGCACCTGCACCAAGGCCTTTAGTGACCTTGTCGCCGATGTGGACTTTATATTTGGCATTTGAAAGAGTCAAAGCCTGGGAGTCGGTATTGATGGCGATGAAATCCACGCCCTGAATGTCGGCATGAATCATCCGGTTGACGGCATTGCATCCTCCGCCGCCTACACCAATTACTTTAATATCTGGAGCGTGTTCCAATACATCAAACTCAAACATCGACATTCAGCCTCCTTTATTTTACGGAGATAAGATTTTTTTAAGTTTACTCATCATAAATTCTAACCAACCAGATGTCAAGTGCTGTTTGGTGGATTCCTGGCGCCTGATCATACCATATTTCAGCAGTCCGATCGCGGTCGAATAAATCGGTGAGTTTATGTCGCTGCTCATACCGGTGATGTCCTTGCCTGGTTTTCCAAGCCTGACCGGTAACCCGAGAATTTTCTCGGCAAGCAGCTGGTTGCCGGCGAGCAGAGATCCACCGCCGGTAAGGACTGCCCCGCTCGAGAGATTCCTGATGCATCCGGATTCCTGGATCACGGTCTTGGCCATGCTGAAAATCTCTTCCATCCTGCATTGAATGATCTGGCAGAGTTTTTTGCGGTGCACCAGGTTGACATCGTCTCCACCTGGCGTGGATATTTCTATTTGTTCGTTCGGATCGACTTCTTCTGCGATGGCGAATCCCCTGTTGACTTTGAGCTTTTCAGCTTCTTCCAGAGGTGTCCGCATTCCGATGGCAATGTCGTTCGAAACGTGCTCGCCTCCAAGCGGTAATACAGTGGAGAAGATAATGCTGCCACCGGTGAAAATCGAGACTCCGGTTGTTCCACCTCCGATGTCGATCAGGACTACACCTAGTTCCTTCTCATCTTCATTCAAAACCGCAAATGAAGAAGCATAGGCGGAAAAAACCAGTTCCTCCTCAGAAACCCCTGCACTATGCACGCATTTCAAAAGATTCTGAATGGAAGTGGAAAGTCCGGTGATGATATGAAGTTCCACTCCCAGCCTGGTGCCGGCCATTCCCAGAGGGTCCCGGATGCCACCCTGCTCGTCGATTGTATATTCCCGTGGCAGCACATGCAGACATTTTCGATTGGGTGGCATGGGGAATGAAGTCTTGGCTGTCTCGATCACGCGGTCCATGTCATCCTGGCTGATTTCGCGGATGGCACCCGATACAGCTACCAGCCCTTTATTGTTGAGAGACTGGATATGAGGCCCTCCGATTGAAATGAAAGCGCTGTCAATGGCTACATCTGCCATTTTCTCGGCTTTTTCTATACAGGCTTCTATGGAATAAATAGTTTTTTCCAGATCAACAACAATCCCTTTTTTTATGCCAAGAGACTGATAATTAGCCTTACCAATGATCTTGATCTTGTCTTCGCTGCATTCTCCGATCAGGAGGCAGACTTTGGTAGCGCCGATATCCAGGGCGACGATGAAATTTTCGTGGGGCAAGCAAGCCTCCTTTTTACTTCTCGGATGACTTATAGATTATTTCGTTATCATATCTCATGTCAATATAATCTATGTTCGCTTTAATTTTACTGGCCAGCTCCAGCTCTTTCTTCACTACGGGATAATTTTCCTTGAATCGTACAAACTCTCCAGGAAATATTTTAACACCGTTGATGGTGAAAAAATAGACTTTGATTTCATTCTCAACATTGATCTCTGAAATGTCTTCCAGCAGGAAATTTTTCAGATTGTCGATCCATTGTATGGCCAGCAGGAATTTCCGGTCTTCGATCCTTTCCCCTTCGAAAAACTCGTGGTTCAGTTTCAATCCGGTGATGATGGCGAGGGATTCGTCGATATTTTTGATGCCTTTTACCAGTACCACGCCTTCAGCGTCCACTTCGTAAAAATAATCGTTGGAAAAGACCACGGCTTCAGGGTTACGTTCCTCAATTCTGATATCCAGTTCCCGCATGCTGGAAAAGTCCAGTCCGACGTTTTTGACCCAGACGAGGCTTTTGATACGGGTCATAGTGGCTTTCTTATCCAGACGATAGAATTTCATGCCTGGGTAAACGTTCGCAGTGCGCAAAAGGATGCGGCTGTCGATTTTCTTGTTGCCTGTAACTTTGATTTGCTTGATTTCAAGGTAGCTGGTGCTGGTAACCAGGTAATAAAGTTCGAAGAAAATCACCCCGATCAGGATAACCAGGAATGAAATGCGGACAAGATTAGTGAAGAAACGCTGCCATTTTTTCTGATTTTTTTTTTTAAGATGCTGGCTGAAAAACAGGATTTTATCCATTGAGCCTCTTACAAAATGCAGAGTGGCTCTGTTCAGGATGACATTTTGTTAGAGGCTCATGGAACACTGGCAAAACTCCGGCAGCAAAGCTGTTGAACAAGTCAATTCTGAAAATTGAGAGGTTTTGAAAGTGTTCCATGTTTCAGTTGCTTCCGTTCACCAGTTCTGCGAGTTTTGTCGCAAAATAAGTGATGCTGCCGGCTCCCAGCGCTACGATGACATCTCCACGTTTCAGGCGGTGATGAAAATCGAAAATCTGCTGTTCAACATTCTGAGAATAGATGGCGGTCTTTCCATGTTCCACAAGAATCGGAATCAGTATCTCTGAAGAAATGTTTTCAGTGTTTTTTTCGCCTGCTCCGTATATACCGGTGACCACGATTTGATCTGCAGGGAGCAGTGCATCAGGAAACTGCTTCTGGAAATAGGTGAAGCGCGAAAAGCGGTGTGGTTGAAAAACGGCGATCAGATTTTCAGCTGGATAGCTCTTCCGGAGAGTTGTAAGCACTGTTTTGATTTCCGTGGGATGGTGGGCATAGTCGTCAAAGACTCTGATACCGTTCCTGTCTGCCAGCAGTTGAATTCTGCGCGCTACACCCTTGAAGGTACTCAGGGCCTCAATGATTACCGGAAGAGAGACACCGGCTTTGGAGGTTGCGGAAATTGCAGCCAGTGCGTTTTGAATATTGTGCTGGCCAGGGATGATCAGGTTTACCTGTCCGACTGGAGCGTGCTGGTAGAAAAGCCTGAATGATGAGGAAAATTCATGGAATTCGATCTCACCAGCGAACCAGTCTGCATCTTCAGATTTGACTGAAAAAAAACTGACTCTTTTTCCAAGGCTGCTGAATTTTTCGAAAATTGCCGGATCGTCAAAATTCAGCACTGAAAGATCTGAAGTACTGAAAATGTATTTCTCGAAATTGCGGATGATCTCAGCTTTGTTTTTATAGAAGTCCATATGGTCTTCTTCGATGTTGGTGACAATCGAGATGTATGGTTTCAGGAAAAGAAAGGAGGCGTCAGATTCGTCCGCTTCCGTCACCAGCCATTCGCTGTCGCCGGCTATGGCGTTGGAATCTTCCAGAAGCATTTCCCCGCCCACAAGCACTGTAGGTGAAAATCTGGCATGAGTCAGGATGTGAGAAATCATGGAAGTAGTGGTGGTTTTACCGTGGGTTCCTGCGATGGCGATGGTTTTTTTTCCGGCGCAGAACAGGCCTAGAGCTTCGCCGCGGCTAAGGCTCGGAACTCCCTTGGTTCTCAGGTAATGCAGTTCCGGATTGTCCATTTTGATGGCAGTGGAGAAGATCACCATGTCAATCTGCAGGTCTACAAGATTGCCTTCGTTGTGGCCGAGAAAAAATTTCAGTCCCAGCGGTTCGAGCTTCTGAACAAGGTTGTTTCGCTTGAGATCAGAACCAGTGACTGTGAGACCTTTGCTCAACGCCTGAAAAGCCAGAGCACTCATGCCATAGCCACCGACACCGATAAAATGGATGTGTTTCACTCCTTGCAGCATTTTAACCACCAATCGAATTTAGTTGATTGCATCTAAAATTTAAGGCTTCAGGCCCAGAATTTCCACAAAAACTTGGAAAAAATCCCGATCCAGTGATTTCATCCGGAGAGCGGCGATGTTTTTCGCGTATTCATTATACCTGCTCTCAAGTCCGTTGAAAAGAGAGATCCAGTCAATTTTATCGAGCTCTGACTCGTCCACGCTGATGGCAGCCATCCGGCGCTCCAGAACCTGGGCGTTGTGCCACTGATGATTATTTGCGGAAATCCTGTATGGGACAAGTACCGAAACCGTGGAAGTGCGGATCAGCTCTGCCAGTGAACTCGCTCCGCAGCGGCTGACCACGAATCTGCAGGATCTGAGATCTTCCCAGATTTTCTCGGAATATGGTTTGACTGTGATCTTGTCGCAGGCCTGAGATTTGAAAGCATCGTAGTATCGTATCCCGCAGGCCAGGGTGATGGAATAGCCTCTGGAAAGAAGAATTTCTTTGGATCTGAGAAAAATATCGTTGATAGCCTGTGAGCCTTGAGAACCGCCCACAAAAAAAACATGCTTCGGTCTTTCGAAAGGACCCTCCTGAAATTCAGGACGGACAGGATTGAAGGACAGGATCAGTTTGCTTGCTGCCGAATGCAGATTGAATGGAAAAGGGAAGGCGGAGAGGGGGAATCCGAGGAAAATTTTTGCAGCCGCAAAATAGAGGATCCTGTTGGTGAGTCCTGGAAAGGCATTCTGTTCCTGGATATAGAGTTTTCTGCCTAGGATCGCAGCAGCTAACCCTGAGGAGAGCGAGGCATAGCCGCCTGTGATGATCACAAACTCCGGATCAGCCTTCCGGATGATCATGGCAGACAGAAAGATGTTGTAGACCAGGAAAAAGATGGACTTGAAAATGGTCAGAAATTTTCTGTTCCAGCCGAAGGCGTTAAGAAAGTAACAGGGAAAAGGGGCTTTGGCTAATTTTTCAGCTTCAATCCCGCGTTTTGCGCCGATGTATCTGACATCATATCCTGAGTCACGCAGAAAACCTGCGATGGCAAGCGCAGGGTAGAAGTGCCCGCCAGTGCCGCCTCCGCTGATAATGACGGTTCCGGATGGATGGCTCATTCGATCAGCAGCAGGCCATAGTAGTTGACTTCTGAATTTTCCTGCTCCGCTACTTTGATTGGAAAACCGTTGGTTCTGACGGTTTCGTACACATCGATGCCGCAGGATTCCAGGGAAGGCCTGGAAGTTTCCGGATTTATGCATTTTTTGAGATTGCAGGGACGGCAGGCAAAGCAGGGACCTGCTCCCAGCCCGAATGCTTTGTAATAACCGGCCAGGAACATCTCCCGTTCCAGCTTGACCACGATTTCGGTGGGATGTGAATCCGGTCCGCAATGGATCAGCATGGCTGTCTTGTAAGATGAGAGGACTGCCTGGGTTTCATCATAAGTAGGTGTATGCGGGGGGCAGCAGAGGTTTGAATTATACCCGCCGCAGCCGAATCTGCACTTGAATCCGACCCAGGCCGCGGTTTTGACAGTGCCGGGCCTGATTATTTTGGCGTTCTGCGCGCCCAGCTTTTTAGCAAGCAGCAGGAATTTGGAATATACCTTTACCATGATTCCCCCTGAAATTGGATGTTGAAAGGCTAATTAATTAACTGAGGAATGTCAAATCAAACAGCTACAGCTTCAGATACAGGCACACCGCTAAGTTAACAGGTGATTGATTTGAAAATCAGCCAAACTTGAGTAAGATTAGAAGAAATGAATCTGAAAAAACTGATCATCGAAAAAGCCGGAGAACTCAAGATCGACAAGATCGGTTTTACCGATGCCTCTGTATTGGAACGGACTCAGCTTGAACTTTCGAAAAGAGCCGGTATCAGCTACTTCCCCATCGCGCCCGGAAAGATCTGGAAAAAGTGTACGCCTGAAGGCAAGCTGCCAGGCGCACAAACTGTGATTGTCGGTGCCTTGAATTACTTTACCGAAAAAGTGTTTGCTCCTTCAGTCCCGTTGAAGGGACGTGTTTCACCATATACTCATGCTGATTATTACCAGGCTCTGGAAGATAAGCTTAAGACTTTAGCCGAATTCATCGGAAAAGAAACAGGAAGCCATGGATTTTATTGCCAGAGCTGTTATGGGGAACTCAGGGAAAAGGAATTCGCAGCCCGCGCCGGCCTGGGATGGTATGGAAGAAACGGAGTGATCATGACCAGGGAATTTGGAGCCTGGGTGGTTCTGGGACTTCTGGTAACAGATCTGTTCATTGAAAGAGATGAGCCCCTTTCCAACCCCTGCGAAGCATCAGGCTGCAGAAAATGCATCGACAGTTGCCCTACCGGAGCAATCGAAGCCCCTTATCAGGTCAATGTATTCAAATGCCTGCAGGGAGTGACTGAGAATTTCAAATCAGTTCCGGACGAACTTAAATCGATTTGGGGTGACCGCTTTTACGGATGCAGTATCTGCCTTTATGTCTGCCCGTTTAACAAAGGTGTAATCAATTCTCATCAGAATCTGCCGGGTGCGATCGAAGTTCCGGTTGATTTGAAAGCAGTCCTTTTAATGAGTGACGAAGAATTCCAAAAAGTATATGGTGCCAATCAGATCGGGCAGAGGCGCAAGAAAGAGGCATTGCAGAGGAATGCAGTTTTAGCTCTGGGAAATTCTCAATGCCCTGCTGCCTTTGAAATAATCAGCAGATTTGCCGATAACCGGGATTGCGAAATCATGATGGATGCCTGTGACTGGGCAATGGCACGGCTTCAAAACATACGAAAATAAGGTCAAAAAACCCTGACAAACACGCAGGATTGGATTATAATTACCTGAAATTGAACAAGCAGGACGAGGTTATTGTGCACACTGATCTGGAACGCGACCTTGGCGTGGACAGCGTAATAGAGATGATCAAACGGCATTGCGCCGAGATTACTCATCCATATCTGGACGAACTCAAACCATTTTTCGAGCGGGCTGAGCTGGTCTCCCACTTTTCCAGGCTGACAGAAATGAGCGACATGTTTTCCGGAAAGGGGCGGGTTACGCAGAACACAGCCAGGCGGATCGAAGGGTTGAAAAATCTGGAAATTGGAAATTTCGTGCTGGAAGTGAGTGATCTATCCGTGCTTAGAGATAATTTCAGGCTGGTCGGCGAGATCATGGGCTTTTTTCGCGAAAATGAACAGTATCCTGCGCTGCGTTGCACCTTTACGGAACTGTTTATCGGTGAAGAGATCAGCAAGCGGCTTTCCAGATTACTGAATCAATACGGAGAGCTGAGGGATGATGCCACTCCTGAGCTTCGCCAGGTCAGGAATGAAATCAGGAGCCTTTCTTCTGAACTGGAAAAGTTTTATCAGCATTATTTTCGCAATCATGATTTTACCGACATGTTCCAGGATAAGATCATCACTGTGCGCAACGGCCGTAAAGTGGTGCTGGTGAAGAAAGAATTCAAGCATAAATTTCCGGGTGTGATCCATGACGAGTCCGCAAGCAGGGAGAGCGTATTCATGGAGCCGCTGGAAGCCCTTCAGATGAACAACAACCTGCGGGAACTTGAGCTGTCTGAGGAGCGGGAAATCAGGAGGATTCTGCTTGAATTCACTGATTATCTCAGGAGTCACCAGGCTGAACTGGCCAGAAACCAGGAACTGCTTGCCTACTGGGAACTGCTTCAGGGGCTGACCTCCTATCTGTGGTCGGTGAAGGCCGTGATTCCACAGATGACCGACCGCAAGGGAGTGACACTTCTGGAAGCAGTACATCCTCTGATCAAGGGGAATCCGGTACCCCAGAATCTTTATCTGGGCGAAAAATACAAGATACTGGTGCTGTCCGGACCCAATGCCGGGGGAAAAACTGTAGCCCTCAAGACATTCGGGCTTCAATCCTATCTTGGGCTTTCAGGCATTCCGGTCAATGCGAAACAGGCGGAACTCGGTTTTTTTGATGAAGTGCTGATTGATATCGGGGACAGGCAGAGCATTGAAAACAGTCTGTCCACTTTCAGCGCGCATCTGGTGCGGATCAGGCAGATCCTTGAAAAGGTTACAGCCGACAGCCTTGTCCTGATCGATGAAATCGGGGCCGGGTCTTCACCGGATGAATCTCAAGCCCTGTCCTGTGCTCTGCTTGAGGAACTGGCTGACAGGGGCTGCCTGGCAGTCGTGACGACGCATTACAGGCAGGTGATTGAGCTTGCGGAAACGAGAGCTGAAATCTGCAATGCCTCGCTGCATTTTGACATATTGAGCCTGGAACCTACATACAGGATCATTTATGGAGAACCCGGATTTTCTTTCGGACTGGTAATGGCCGAGAAATACGGCCTGCCTGCTAAAATAGTCAGCCGCGCCAAAAGTCTCCTGGAAGTGGATCTGATCGATTATCAGGCCAAAGTCACTGAACTGAAGGAGAAACTGAGCAATCTGGCACAGATGGAGCGCGAAAAGGACCTGGAGCTGAAAAAAGCGGAAGAACTCAGACTTAAACTCGAGCAGGAACTGGGGGAACTTAAAAAAACCGAGAAGAAACGGATCGCAGATCTGATGAGCCGCAAGGAAGTGGAACTGGACAGAGTGCTGGAAGAATTGAGACTGGAGCTTGAAATTGTGGCTGAAAGCAAAGGTAAAGGTGAACATATTCTTCGTGGAAAAGTCAAACAGGCCAGGGAACAGTTGCGCAGGGAAGCCGACGTTCTCCCGCACCCGCGGGAGCTGGAAACAGGACTGATGGTAAAAATCAGGAATGTAACGAGTCCCGGGGAGATAGTGGGAATCAGCGGAGAAATGCTGGATGTGCTGGTGGAGAATCTCAAGTTCCAGTGCGCAAGGAACGATGTGCTGGAAATACTGGGGAAAAAGGATAAGCCTTTGGGTTTTTCCGACGGCACTGGATTGCTGCGGAAAAAAATGTCTTTCCGGGGGAATCTGGATGTACGCGGGAAAAGGGTCGAGGAAGCCATTGAAATGGTCCGGAGCCTTCTTTCAGATGCCGTGGCAGTGGATGGCAGGAAAGTAGAGATAATCCATGGAGTGGGAGAAATGATTTTACGGAGGGCTATCTGGGATTATCTCGGAGAAGACAGAACTGTCAAGAGGTTTTACGAAGCACCGCTTGGAGAAGGCGGAAAAGGGAAGACGATTGTTGAATTGTAAAGATGCCCGGAATTGTTTCCTTACATACAAACCTACCAACATACTAACTTACCAACTTCATGCGGTGAGTAAGTGATGTATTGAATATCATTTACAGTGAACCAGACTGATCACTGCCACACCATAAAGATTCAACGAGGGAAGTGTGAATTTCACGAGATTACCCTCTCTGGTGAAAGGAAGCGGTTCAGGGAACAGGCTTTCAGGCCTGTAGTATTCCACTTTCCAGCAGGAACAAAAGTAATCCGGCAGTTCGATCTCGGCCTGCAGAAAATTCCGGCAGGCACAGCTGTCGGAGTCAGGGTTGTATTGATAATTCAAAAAATGCACACAAAGAGAGTTCAGATCCGGCTTGAAATGACGAAATACGGTGATATCCCGGGCTGAGACCGTCAGATACGGCCTGGGAGCATCCCAGAGCGACATCTTTATTTCCTGGAGTGCTGCAGCTCTGTCTCCCTCGAGATAGGAAAGACCTAAATCAGGAAGTGACAAGGCATTCTTGAAATGCTTGAATCGCTCTTCTCTAAGATTGGTAAAAAATACTTTTTTTCCTGAGAGCAGGAAATCGTGCAGAGCCTGATACTGGTTTTTAGTGAGGCTGACTGAGGAAGGAACGATCAGGCATTCATAGGACCCCAGGAAAAGAAGCTCATCCCGGCTGAAACGCTCGTCTGTGCTATAGATGGTATCGAACTGGAGATTAAGCTCTGTGAGGGCCTGGCTGATTCCCAGATAGGAAAAATGGGCGTCAGGATCCTGCAGCACTGATTGATTGGAGTATAAAACCGCCAGCCGATTCCGGCAGGTGCTGCCTTCATAAATCCAGCGATTGTCGCGCACGAAAGCCGTGTATTGCTCCAGACCGTTAAATCCCGCAGTAGGAGAGGGAAAATCAGGCAGGATCAGACTGCTCTGACAGGAAGCAGCCTCGCAAAACATGAGTTTCAGATAATTACTGTAACTGCCCCGCCTTGAGAGATACGGATGATAGATCTCACCCGGCAGGGCTGCGTTTATCCCATCTGTTACTGCCCGGCCCAGTTTATAGGAAGCAGCGAATTTTCCGGGCGAGAGAAAATGAAACTTCATCTGATCTGCAGGGAGCGGAAGATCCAGTTCATAGATAAGTCCGTCCAGCAGCGGAGCAAACACCAGCGACTGGAGCGGGGAAATTCCGGTGTGGCCGCCCAGACCAGGGATGGATGCGAGGATTTTTACGTTTCCGCCTGATTTTATGGCTATTTTTCTGATCTCAGCGATCAGGGAGCAGGTTTCCCGAAAGTACAGGTTTTCCAGATTTTTCCTGTATTCATTGAAAACGATTTCTCGTGCCGGAGCGTAAACCTCTCCTGTGGAACGCAGGAACCCGGTGACTTCAAAGTCATCATCAGTACCTGGACTGCAGTGCTCTAAAAGGACTTCCGCCGTAGGCCACCTGTCATGGAAGCAGACCGAAGTCACGTAATCGCGCAGATTTTTAAATCCGATCTCCAGAAGATGCTGTTCAAACGCGCTGATCTCGCAGGACGAAAAACCAGCGCTTCCAGGTCGGGTTGAAACCGCCGATCCCAGGATACCCGTGTTGAGCAGGCAGACGGCATCGACTCCTGATCTGATGTATTTTCCGGCCTGGTTGAGCAGATATTCGCTGAACAATGGATTGAGGATGGTCACCAGACTGCCGCTCTCTTTTTTTATTGGAACAGGCAGTTCGGAGCGGTTTCCATAGAGGTCCCTGCTGCAGATTGAAACCAGGTCGAAATTGACGGTTCCAGATGTTTCAAGTTCCAGGCTGTCGACTGAGCAGAGGTCAAGGCACTGAACTGACAGCATTCCCTGTCTGTGAAGTTTCTGAGGATCAGTTTTATCACATTTCAGAAGACCGTTCAGAGTGATTTTCAAAGTCCCGACTGCATTCTCAGACTGGGGTGAGCAGCTGATGACCTGAACTTTCCGGTCCCAGTCCGTCCCCGGTGCAGTGCGTTCTGAAAGCATCTGTTCCAGCTGGGCAGAATGGGTGGATGCAATCACTAAGGTCTTAGATAACAGTAGTAAAATGAAAATGAGCAGCATTATGCGCATTTGGAAAAAAATCCAATCCGCTTTCAGTTTAAGGAGAACTGGCAAAAATCATCCTCCTATGTAAAATCGGTAAGTGTGGCTAACTCTCAACTTGAGCCTGCACCCCAGATTTTCAGGGTGTTATCACTGGAGCCTGATATCACCCGATTCCCGTCAGGCGAGAACCTGCAGGAATTAACCGGGCTTCCATGCCCCGTAAGAGTGGCCAGTTCTTTAAAGGTGGCCGCATCCCAGATCTTCAGAGTGTTATCATTAGAACCTGAGACCACTCTCTTCCCGTCAGGCGAGAACTCGCAGGACTTACATCCGCTGGTATGTCCGGTAAGTGTAGCCAGCTGCTGTCCTGAGTCCGCATCCCAGATCATCAGGGTTTGATCATAAGAGCCTGAAACCACCCGCTTCCCGTCAGGGGAGAAACAGCAGGAAGTTACCACATTGGTGTGAGCGGCAAGTGCGGCCTGTTCCTGGCTCGAGCCTGCATTCCAGATTTTCAAGGTGTGATCCCAGGAACCTGAGACTACCCGCTTCCCATCAGGAGAGAAACAGCAGGAATCAATCTCCCCGGTATGTCCGGAAAGAGTGCAAAGCTGCTGTCCTGAATCTGCATCCCAGATTTTCAGGGTATGATCATAAGAACTTGAAACCACCAGCTTTCCGTCAGGAGAGAAGCAGCAGGAGGTAACTGAGTGAGTGTGCCCGGTAAGTGTGAAAAGTGGTTGTCCGGAAACGTCCCAGATCTTCAGAGTGTTATCATCTGAGCATGAAACCACCCGCCTCCCGTCAGGAGAGAAGCAGCAGGAATTGACCCCGCCGGTATGCCCGGTAAGTGTGGTCAGCAGTTGTCCAGAGCCTGCATCCCAGATTTTTAAAGTGCGATCTGCGGAACCTGAAACCACAAGTTTCCCGTCAGGAGAAAAACCACAAGCCTGAGCCCAGTCAGTATGCCCGAAAAAGGTCATCAAACATGATTTCGGGAGTTTGCAGGCGGGTTTTAAAAGCATCTTATTACCCGGTTTACAGATGGCCTGATAGATGCATTCGGGCTTTTTGGAGAGGATCAGTGCACTGGATCGTACAAAGTCCTCTAATTCATGGAAAGCTGAAGAAAAATCATACTCTGTATTTTCCCCGTTGGAATCCTTTAATTTAATCATGCGGTCATTATCCGGGGGTTTAGGTTCCCACTTTGCATTGATGATGAAAAGATTGAGTTTAATTTTGGAGCCGCAATGCCTGCAGCTGATCACTGTATCAAGTTCCAGTTCGCCAATTGCAAACCAGGCATTGCAGAACACGCAATTGATACCCAATATACCGTTATGCTGCCAGGCGGTCCTGACAGGTGGATCAGGCCTTTTGCACCCTCCCAGAAAATCATAATCCTGAATCAGATCCTGAGTCATTCCTCCCCGGTTTTTAGCTTCTATGAAATCAAGGTCTGTTAAGTTTTTTTCACTTTCAGCGAACATTCGGGCTTTCCTCAGCTGATAGGGGAGTTCGGTACATTTCCTGAAATTGACTGTTCTTACTGAATTGTGTTTTTCAGATTCAAGAGCTTTTTCCAGGTAGTGAGGTTGACTCAAAAAATATTTGGCCAGCACTGCATGCCGTTTTTTTTTCACGGATTCTGTCAGAAACATTTCTTTGGCCACTTGGCTGAATTGCCTGTTGGAAAATCTGATTAAAAATGTTCCTTCGGCCATGCACCCGGTCAGATATGGAGCCAGATCGAAATAAAGCGGTTTCCAGATCGCTGCAGAGATTTCGCTCCTGGCTTTTTTACTATCTGAGCTTTGAATTTTCAGGATTTTCTGATACCTGTTTTCCTGAGAGATGTATTGATGGAGTTCCTCATCAGATGCCAGAATTTCCAGCAGTTCATCTTCAGCGGAACCGTTGCGGCAGGCGGCAAGATAACCAAGTACGCTGGAAACGATCATTTTCCCATGATTCGAAGGCAATGACAAACGCTCGAACATGTCTCTGATAATGCCTGTGAGATCAGAGCTTAACTTTATCTCTTCAGTTGTGGTATACGATTTCCAGCGTTCAGCTTCCAGAGAAGCAATTTTCAAGTAAAACAGGTTGCCGTTATTTTTGAATCTCTTCAGAATCAGTTTTTCCTGCCAGTCGAGCAATTGCCGGTTTGCCT
The DNA here is from genome assembly GCA_028687545.1 of Candidatus Wallbacteria bacterium. NCBI lineage: Bacteria > Candidatus Walliibacteriota > Candidatus Wallbacteria bacterium. Next base: position 5,484 of record JAQTZZ010000037.1, on the reverse strand, counting down.
TATTCAGCCAGCAGTCCAGTAATGCTTTGCCGTCAGAACCGGACATTTTACCCAGTTCCCTGATGTTGCTTTCCGGGATTTTATTTTTCAGGTTTTCTAAGTATTGGTCAGCATCTGCAGCAGCTTGAACTTTGACATCAGATTCGAATCCGCTTGGATCCAATGTAGTAACTACCAGCCTGACATTTTCCGGTAATTCAGCAGGCAGCCACCTCAATTCAGATGCATCCTGGTTTGACAGTTGATCCAGGGCGTCTAAAAATATGATCAGCGGTTTGGCAGGTACAGCGGATTTTAGCAATTCCGGAAATGCTTTCTCAAGGCCATCATAATCACTGGGGATCGTATTTTCGTCAAGAGTGTAAAGTTGTGCAATCTGGCGGCAGATACTTTCCAGCATGGATCGGATGTTTGAAGAGTCAGGAGTTGTACCCAGGAAGCGGTAAATTATCTGGGGATTCGGATTATCCCCTTTCATAGCATTGCGGGGGTGTACTGTCGATTGCCTGGCAGTCACGCCATGACTGATTCTGAGGAGCTCATTTTTAATCGCATGTGCCATCAGGGCCGATTTCCCGCTGCCTGGCTTTCCGTAAATCGCTAAAGGTGATTTTTGATGAACTTTAAGCTTCAGATAATCTGCAATAAACTTCAGGTATTCTGTGCGGCCTGTAAAGTCCATCTCACTGTCAATGCGGAAGTTTTCATGGTTCCGGATCTCTGAAGCCAAAGACCCTGGTTCAGTGTCTGGTGTAATTTTAGCAGAGATTGCAGAGGACAGAGCCTGATAAGCGTCAGCGCATAATTTGCTGACCTGACCGTCAGTCAGCCTGCCGTTTTCCCATTTTTCCTCGTATTCGAATATGTTTTGAGGAACAGTTTTATAGAGTTGGTTCTGGACCTCAACAGATAAATCGTGGGAGTCCTGATCAAAGATATCGTTTTTTGTGTCAATGAAATCCCTGGCTTTGGAGTCTGCTGAATTCAGGTCTTTAATCAATTCTTCCAGATTTGTGATTTTTCTCAGGAAACAAAACAGATGTTTCTGTTTATCCCGGATTTTCAAGGCACAGTCGATAATTTCCCGGGAAGCGGCTGAAGCATTGTAAGACAGGCGGCGGTCTTCTTTGAAATCATCTGTCAACAGTTTGAACAGCTCGCAAAGCTTTTGCACCACCTTCTCCCAGACTTTCTGATCAAGATACTCTCCAGTTCTAGGCTGCAGGATCCATAAAAACTCAGGTTTTGCATCCTGGTCTTTTTGATACAGAGCATTCAGGTCGCGCTTGTACCACGAACCAAGCAGATTAAGGCCTTCATCAGTGCAATCACCGCTTTTTCTTTTCAGGAGGAACTTATCCACAATTTTTGTGAATTCGCTTTCCGGGATCTCAGCAGGCAGCTGCCGAATTCCGTAACGATCCCCAAGCAGTATGAGGAAATACGGAGGAGGCGAGATTTCCTGGCAGCGCTTGATTTCTTCAAGGCGGCTCTTCATTGTCTGTTGATCAATTGCTCCATCAGAGATTCCAAAGTCGAGGTCGCACACTTCAAAACGATAGCCATGTTCCTGGCAGAGCGCTTTTAACTTCGGATAAACTCCTGACTGAAGTGCATTGAGCTCTTCCCTGAGGTCGAATGTCGAAATGGTAAACATCTTAAACACACGGTTTGAGCGTGCGGCTGCTGCATTATCTTCTACTTTTATGCCCTGAATTTCAAGTTCTTTAATGCTGTCGCGTGATTTTTTTGAGACTTCAGGATATCTTGATTTTCCAAGATCAATTAACAATTCATAATAATCGGGATCCTCAAGTTTCATAATCACATAAATCGCTGACAGCTGCATCAGCATATCTTCAGAATTGACCATCTCCAGCAGGGTAGTGAATGTTTCAGGGATTTTCTCTCTTTTTAATGCAAAGATCGCGTTCGCCCTGACCCGGTTGTTTTCATCTTTCAGAAGTGGGATTATTTCTTTTAAATTATCTTTATCATTGATCAGTCTTAATGCCTCTACTGCATTTGCGCGGCAGCGGCCGTCTTCCGCCTTGAGATAACCGACCAGAACTGGCAGTGCTTTTTTGTACTGGAGTTTCCCCAGTCCGATGATAATTGTGGCAATTACCATCACATCTTTTTCTTTTGCCAGATGCTCTGACAATATCGCGCCACAGGAGCCTTTTTCCACGGCTTCTGTGATCGCTTTCAACCTTTTACCCAGATCAGGATTAGTTAATTCCTCTTTTAAGCTGCTCCATGTTCCTGCTTTGTTCTCTGTTTCAGGTTCAACCCCTTCCATGCTTTCAGCTTTGATTTCAGCCACAGGTTCGAATTTTTTCAGTACTCTCTGCGCTTTTTTAATCCCTTTGCTTTTGAAAATCGACAATGTTTTGAGCGCATTGTTGCGGACTGTGACCTCACTGCTTTCCAGGAGCAGAACTAATGGATCAACATTTTCCTCAGCCGGATAAAACTGATACGCATATGCTGCCGAAGCGCGCATCGCGCTCCCTGGAGAGCCCGCCATGGCACGTAATATTTTCTGAGTGTTCACACCGCCGAGTTCCCTGACGAATCGTACGGCATTTGCTCTTACCCTGTTGTCATTATCCTCCAGCTTCGAAATCACCAGAGGATAAGCCCGTACACTGCCGATCAATTCCAGAGCGTCTATTGCATTGGCTCTAATTCTAGGGATTTCATGTGAAAGAAACGGATTAATGATTTTAATCTCTTTCTCACTTCCGAATTTGCCGATTGCAATCAACAAGGTGGAAATGATATTCGGGTCTTTTTCCCGATTTAAAACAGTGATCAAGCCAGGCAGTGTTTCTTTTAAATCATTGTTGACAATATATTGAATGATCTGAACAGCCTGTTCGTTTTCAACGTTTCCAGCTATGAATTTTCCGATTTCAGCAGTTCCGATCGCACTCGTCTCTTTTTCGGTCAATCTGGGCGTGATTCTGCTTTTCAGAATATTCAGGGCTTTTTTAGCATAAAAACGCACTTCAACTGATTCATCGAAATCTGAGATTTTTTGCAGAATCAGGAAATTTTCCCGTCTTGGGTTTCGGGACAGCTGAACTATAGCTTGCTTGCGTTCAGCTTCGTCTTCTGAATTCAGCAGCAACTTCAATTGTTGATCAGCATTTGGGGATCTGCTTTCAGATTCAGTCACCTGTTAACCTTCGCTGAGTAACAACATAATTCGATTCATTTCCAGATACAGAATATCAAAGTATTACAATCTAATCAAATTGACTCTCAAAAATAATTCGTTTGACCAAGGCTTTTAGGTAAATTAATATTGTTTTATGGAAATCACAACCGGCAGCAGACTGAAACTGGAAGTCCTGAAATTCGCCAATCTTGGTTATGGGCTGGCAAAGCTGGAAGGATTCACGATTTTCATTCCTGAAGGTATCCCCGGGGACCTCCTGGAAGCCGGAATCACAGAGCTGAAAAAAAATTATGCATTTGCCAGAATCAGAAAAATAGTCAGCCCTTCTCCGTTCCGTAAAGCACCTCCCTGCCCGGCCTTTCCCATGTGCGGAGGCTGCGACTATCTGAGCCTTGAATATACGCGTCAGCTTTTTTTCAAAAATGCGCTGCTCAATGACATGGTCGGCCGCAGTTTCAAGGAAAAACCCAAGATTTTCGAGATAACCCCTTCTCCAGAGCGGGAGTTCAGGCACAAGGTAAATCTGAAATATTCAGTTCAGGATGGGAAAGTGGGTTTCTTTTCCAGGCATTCCAACAGTATCGTGCCTATGCCGGAAGGTAAGGACTTCTGCCTGATCCAGCCGAAAATCAACGAAGAAATTCTCAGGCTGGTCCTGCGGCTTCTTAACAGAAACGGGAGAGAAAAACTAAGAGAGATCACGCTCCGCAATTCACGCGGGAATAATGAGAACATGGTCATTTTTCACGGTAATTTCGGGGAAAACGATGAAATCATCGAGATTGATTCCCAGGCTTTTGAAAAACTGAATCTGGTGTCCGTCAATTTCATTGATAGAAACGAGCGGCTGCACAACCTGGTTGGCGAACCATACATCAGGGAAAAAATCCAGGATTTTGAGTACCTGATCGGAGCAGGCAGTTTTTTCCAGACCAATCCGTTCATCCTGGAACTGATGCTTGAAAGGATGGAGCTGACTCACAGCACTAGAAATCAGCAGTCACTGGATCTTTACTGTGGGCTGGGCACCTTTTCTTTTCTGCTGGCCCGTAATTCCGCTCAGGTTACTGCGATCGAGCAAGAACCTGAATCAGTGCAGCTCGCTGAGCGGAACGCCGTACTTAATCAGACGAGGAACGTGAAATTTCTGACAGGCAAAGTGAGAAAGCGGCTTGCCGCCTTGAGCTTCGCCCGGCGTCCGGGCCTCGTGGTGACCGACCCTCCCCGCAAAGGAATGGCCCCGGAAACACTCCATCAGCTGATTCGAATTCAGCCGGAAACCATCATCTACATCTCCTGCCAGTTACCGACTTTTATCAGGGATGCGCAGAAGCTTGCGGAGATGGGATATAGATTTGTTTATCTGTATCCTTTTGACATGTTCCCGCATACTTTTCATGTGGAAGTGATGGGATATTTTACCAGACAAGAGGAAAAATAATTTTCAGAGGTAATCGAGCAGATAAGTCAGCAAACTTAAGAGAATCAGACCCACGAAGATAATACTCTCATACTCGTAAAATTCCAGCTGATCCGGCTGCTTCATTCTCTATCTATCGGAATTGCCGGACTGTGGCTTTAACTGCTGGAGCAGATCAGATCAAACTGTCAGCTCCGCATTTAGGGCATTTTTTAATGTACCAGGAACGCCTGGCTCCGCAGGAGCAGGTCCATTTCATCTGCTCTTCCTGCAGCCATTTGTCGGAACCAAGTTTCAAACGCTTGATATTTTCCAATACTTCGTGGTGATGCGGCATTCCATCCCTGCTGAATTCCATTATCAGCTTGCAGGGAAACGATTCGCAGCATCCACAGTGTTCCAGGTTTTTTCCCCTGCAGCAGTCGCGGATCCCGCAGCCGCCACACTGGCTCTGCTCAGTCCTGCAGCCGGGGCAGAGATCAGTCTTGGACAGATCAGTGTCTTTATACTTGTCGTAACGATCTGGTATGAATCTGAGATGCTCCTTATCCTGTTCCAGGACAGCAACCCTGAAGCTGCAGGCACCGCAGTATAATCCGCAGTAGGCCAGCAGGTTTTTGTGGTTTGAGATGCTTTTCTGCTTCGACATTTTATCGACCTCACAAAATGATTGGAAACATAGATTTATGGATTCTATCAGAAATGTAAGGCATAGGAAAGTAAAGAGGAGTCAAGTGAGGATTTTGTCCTCCTCATATGGATGACCTGCCTGTCAAGAGGAAACAACTTTCAAAACCTGTTTATGAGTTCCGTGAACTTTCAACCTCATATTCGCGTGCTGGTTAACGCAGTAAGCTCAGTCCGAATGTGATGTTCA
>JAQTZZ010000036.1 GCA_028687545.1 Candidatus Wallbacteria bacterium | reverse complement strand
CGGGTTGTAGGCACCAAGAGACGGGCATGATTTTCTGTGAGAAGGAATGGTGTGAGGCGCTCCACCGGTTTCACGCAGATACTGCACCACCTCAGGCGGATAGACAAGATACTGTTCACTTACTTCCCCGCTTGTTCCCCAGCAGAGGGAGCAGACTGTTTCGCTGCGGTCCGGGTTCAGGAACACCTTGCGATGATATGGGCAGACCTTCAGATGGTCCATGGAAAGCGGCGCTTCCCGTTCCACGGTTTGAGGGCAATCCTGACCGGCAAGATACCCGCTGTCCTGGCAGATTTTAAGGCTCTGCAGGGAAGATTCAGGTTTGTCGAACCAGATTCTGAAAGGGTTTCTGGGCAGGGTGTTGAAAATGTCGAAAAGCAGATGTCCCGCAGAGCGGGCGCCGAAGAGTTCAGGATTGCCTTCGCCGGTAAAATTACCTGCCCAGACAGCGATTGTCCACTGGGGTGTGACTCCGATGGCCCAGGCATCACGGAAGCCAAAGCTGGTTCCTGTCTTCCAGGCGATCGGCCATTGCGAACTGAACTGATGCCAGTAATTCTCAGCCCCGGGCCGGTTTACATCCTGCAGCATCAAGAGAGTGAGCCAGGCGGCACCGCGTGAGATCAGCCTGTTTTCCGCTGTATCCTCGATTCCCTGCAGAACGCTGATTTTCCGGAAATTGCCGAGATTTCCCAGCCCTGCAAACATGGCAGCCAGGTCCCAGACCGTTGCTTCAGCTCCTCCGATTACAAGAGGAAGGCCATATTCGTCCGGCGTGCGGAAGAGATTTTTAAGCCCCGCTTTTTTCAGGAATCCATAAAAATCTTCCACACCGTAGCAATCGAGCAGCATCACTGCAGGCACATTCAGGGACATGGTAAGGCTGTCGTGCACAGTGACCATGCCCCGATAAGTAAGGTCTGCATTGGCAGGGGAGAAGGAGCCATAGTGAGTGGGTACGTCAGGGATTTTCGTGTCAGGCAGCAGCATGCCCCGATCCATGGCCAGAGCATAAAGAAAAGGTTTCAGGATCGATCCTGTGGAACGGGGGGAGCGGATGCCGTCTACCATGCCCTGCCGTTCCATATCAAAATAGTTCTGCGAACCGACATAGGCCCTGACTTTGCCTGAATCGGTTTCCGCGACCAGAACGCAGGCGTTCTTGATACCCCTGGAATTCAGAAAAGCGGAATAGTCCCTGACCAGACTGGTGCAGCTTTGCTGAAAGTTCCGGTCAATTGTCGTAGCCACTGTCTGGCCGGGAAAGCATGAGTGCAGCCAGTCGCAAAGATGAGGTGCTGAAACAGGGAACTGCTTCTGTGCGGCCGGGACAGGCTCTAAAAGCGCCAGCAGATAGGTGTTTTCATCAAACAGATTTTTTCCATACAGGCTTTTCAGCAGCCGGTTGCGTTTTTCAAGCAGTCCTCTGCTGTCTGATACCGGATTGATCAGGCGCGGGCTGTTGGGCAGCACCGCCAGAGTGGCAGCCTCAGCCCAGGTAAGCTTTTCCGGAAATTTGCCAAAGTATTTCCAGGAGGCTGCGCGATATCCAATGATGTTTCCACCATATGGAGCGTGTTCCAGATATGTAGCCAGGATCTGAACCTTATTCAAACGCTGTTCAATTTTCAAGGCCTGCAGCATTTCCAGGATTTTATGGGGAATTGTGCGTTCCTTGGGAACCATCAGCCTGGCTACCTGCATCGTGATCGTACTGGCGCCGCTCACACGTTTGGTTCTGGTCAGATTCTGCTTTACTGCACGAAGCACTGCCCCCGGATCAACGCCATGATGGGAAAAAAAGCGGCGGTCTTCGAAGTTCACAACTGCCTGCACAAGTTTGTCCGGGATCTGGAGCGGACTTGAGGGAAAGCACCACTGCTCGTGACTGTTGAGATAGACTCGAAGAATCCCTCCGTTTTCATCCAGAATCACAGTACTGTAATCGTCCGGGAAAAGAGGCGAGGGCAGGGGAGTTGCCAGAAAGCCCGCTGTGATGGCGAGCATCAGTATCATGACTGTAAAGAGAATTTTATTAAGCATTGAACAATTATACTACCAGCTGAAAATTGTATTTCCCTTCATACAAATCTACTAACTTACCAACTTACTAACATCTTGCAGTTTACAAGCGATTGCCTGGAATACAGTTTAAAACACCACTGATTGACACCCGAATTTAATCAGATAAAATTACTTCATGCTTAAATCCACACTGGCTAATTTCAAAAAACTATCACCATCTGCCAAGCTCTATCTTTCGTCCATGAGTTTCTACAACTTCGCTTTCGGCATCTTCGGCGTGATCTTCAACCTGTACCTTCTGGAAATAGGGCTCAGGGAAGGGCAGATCGGCACCATCACCTCTGTCGCTTCATTTGTGGGAGCCATTGTCTCATTGCTGTTTTCATCATACATACCGCATTTCGGATACCGCACTTCAGTGATCATGGCTAATTTCGTGAGCCTGTTCGCCCTGATCCTGATCCTGTTCACAGGAAATTATTATCTGATCCTGATTCTCTTCGCCATCCACGGCCTTGGCTCCACAATCATGAACGTTCTGCAGAGCCCGCTGACCATGGAAATCGTGGCTCCGCCCATGCGCAATTACTTCTTTTCCGTCAAAGGCGGCATCCTGATCCTGGTGGGAACCCTGGCCAGCTTCCTGGCCGGGCTGTATCCGACCTGGCTGACTGAGCAGTTCCAATTGTCAGTGATCAGGTCCCAGCACCTTACCATCATTACAGCACTTTTTTTTGTTCTGATCTCAACCTATTTGTTTCGTTTCATCAGAAAGAGAAAGGTGACCCAGACAGTGGAGATGGAAGGCAATGTTTTCACACACATGAGAAATTTTAAAAACTGGAAAACGCTCAACAAATTTTTACTGCCTAATATTCTGGTCGGTTTCGGAGCAGGAGCGATGGTGCCACTGTTCAACCTTTATTTCAGACAGAAATTCCAGTTTTCTCTGCTGGAAATCAGTGCAATATTTACCGCAGCCCAGCTTTCCATGGCCTTTTTCGTCTTTCTCAATCCATATTTCACCCGTTATTTCCGGCCCACGTCCATAGTCACCGTGTCCCAGCTGTTATCAGTTCCGTTCATCTGCATGATCATCTATTTCCGCAACTTCTGGCTGATCATGCTGGCTTATGCCATGCGCATGGGGCTGATGAACATGGCCGGGCCTGTACAGGAGCATTTTTCGATGGCCTGCTTCGAAAAAGAGGAACGGCCGTTCCTTTCAGCTGCCAAGAATTTTTCCTGGAACATCACCTGGTGCTTTGCCGCCTACTTCGCAGGCCGCTGCCAGGAACTGAAACTCTACGACCTTCCGCTCTACATCACGATTGTGAGCTATCTGCTTTCGATTTTATGTTACTGGTGGGCATTCAACGGCAAGGAAGAGCGATTCATTCTGGAAGATGAAGCCTCGTTCATGCAGACAGTACCGCTTTTCCCCAAATCAAAGAAAGAACGGCTTAAGTAGATGGTAAAACATTATAATCAGACTGGAGGAAAAAATGGGTATACTTAAAAAACTGATCGGGAAAATCAGAAACAGCGTTGAAGGAAACGGCAGGATCGGAAAGACAGGGTACAAACTGGATGAATTCACTGCAATCCAGGTGGGTGGTGTTTTCAACATCTCTTATCTTAAATCCGAAACCTGTGAAGCTGAAATCACGACTGATGAGAACCTGCTGGAATATATCCGCTGCGAAGTGAGGAACAGCACATTGATCCTGGATCATACCCAGTCGTTGAATCCAAGTGACGGGCTTAACGTGAAGATCAGAAGCCGTACTTTATCCCTGGTGGAAATTTCCGGAGCGTGCAGCGGACTGTTTGACAAGCTCGATGGAGACATAGAGTTTTCAGTTTCAGGCGCTGCGAAAATCAAATGCCGCGGTGAAAGCCCCAGAGTCAAGGCTGTGATCTCAGGCGCAGCCAATCTTGAAGCCAGGGAACTCAAAGCAAGAGACGTGGAGATCAACCTGAGCGGAGCAGGCAAGACTACGGTTTTCGCTGATAACTCGCTGACAGTTTCGCTGTCCGGAGCCGGGAAAGTGGTATATTACGGAAATCCGGTTACCGTGAAAAAGAGCGTTACAGGAGTGGGCAGGATCAGCGCAGGGAAATGACAGCTTTCTCCTAGAATCTATTTCATAAGTCTGCATCAACCGCGTTCGGAGCTCCATAGTTCAAAAGCTAGGCGCGTTGAGGAAGGAAATGTGGTGCATTTTCGACAAACCGCAACGACGCTTTTGAATTTTGCAGCCCGAACCCGGAGGGTTGCCGGCACCAGACTGCGCATTTCTTCGTTATCCGGTCTTGATGATGCGCCGCATCACCTTCGACCGGATGGCCTCGAACTGCTTGTCGGTGCAAGGCAACGCGGCGATGCAGACTTATGAAATAGGTTCTAAGCAGATTTTAAATTATATTTTTTGGGCTCGAAATTATCAACCAAATCGAGTATATTACTCCCAAGAACAAACCACAGGAGGAATTCAGTGCGGCTGACAATTATTTTTCTCGTTCTGTTCAGTCTGACGGTTCTTTCGGCCGGGGAGAAAGCGATTCTCAAGACCGGCGAAGAGCTTGAATCTGCGACTTACACTCTGGAGAAAGGAAAGATTCATCCTGATACCGGAACTGACCTGGATCTGAACCAGGTGAAGGAGCTTTACTTCAGCACTGTCGCCAAGGAAGCAGCAGGCACGGCTGAAGTGGTGCAGTCTTCCGAAGAAACCAGGAAAATGGTGGAAGACGCTTACAAATTCGCGGCCAAGTATCCTGACGCAGGCTATATCACCCTGATCGACGACGGGCTGTTCGAATACAATGAGGACGGCACAAATTCAAATACATACCACGCCCTGGGCCTGATCATGAAAGAAACCCATAAAGGATATGCCACTGGGGGCACCTACTTTGTGGATGGCCGTGACAAGGTTGAACTGATTTCAGCCCGTACCATCAAAAAAGACGGTACAGTGATCCCGTTTGACCCGAAAAATGTGGTGATCAGCAAACCCAGTTCCGGCGGGGATACATTCACCACAGGAACGACCTTCATTTTCAAATTGGCACAGGTGGAGGTCGGGGATCTGATCGAATATACATACAAGGAAACCACCTTTAAACCTGCCAAGAAAGAATTCTTTTTTCCCCAGTTCACGTTCCAGGGCGTAGATCCTGTCCAGCTCTCCCGCTGCAGAGTAGTGATCCCTGAGAAGATGGAATTCTATTATCTTTCAAAGAACTTCCCTGACGGCAAGAATGACCCTCAGATTGAAACCAGGGATGGAAAAAAGATCTATACCTGGCAGGTGAACGACCCTCCGCTGATCGTAGAGGAACCTTCCATGCCGGCTACATCAGACGCAGTCGCCCACATCTACGGCACGATCTTCAAGGACTGGGGCGTGATCTATGACTGGATCCAGGCTTATTACAAAGAAAACTGCATACCATCTGAAAAACTGATCGCCTTCACCCGTGACCTCACCAAGGACTGCAAGACGGATGAAGACAGAATTGCCGCCATTTACCACTGGATACAGCAGAACATCCGCTACATCATCATCAAGGGCGACCTTTCCTCGATCTTCGGCAGCTACAAGTGCGATACCACGTTCGAGCGCAAATTCGGCTGCTGCGTGGACAAGGCTGTACTTTTTTCAGGCATGCTGAACGCAGTCGGAGTCAAGTCTACACCGGTTCTGCTCAACGTGACTGACGGCGACGACATTGATCCCAGCCTGCCAAGAATCTATGTGCAGCATGCCATCACCTGCGTGTACCTGAATGGCAAGCGCATGATTCTGGACTCCACTGGCTACAATTCCCGTTACCCCTCCTTTGGGACATTCGACCAGGGTGTGTACTGCATAAATCCTCTGGACCGCGAACTGCAGTTCATTCCTCAGGAGAACCCGGCCTCAACTCGTGCGAGCTATACCACAATCGTGAATCTGAAAGAAAATGGAGACTGCAGGGTTTCCTGGTGGACCCGCTATAACGGCGATTACGAGACCTGGCTCAGGGGTTACTGGAAAACAGTCAAAGAATCCGAAGTCGAGCAGCGCTTCCAGGAAATGGTCAACGAGATCTCGCCCAATTCCACACTGATCAAATACAAACTCAACAACCTGCTTGATATCACCAAAGCTTTTTCGATCGAGCAGGAGTATGAAATAACTCATTTCCCGACCTTCGCCTCAGACCTGGTGATTTTCACACTGCCTGGTTATAGCATGAAGTTCCCGGAACTGAGCCTGGAACAGCGCAAGTACGATCTGGAGTACGGCTATCCGTTCATGAAGGAAAACACCTTCATCATCAACGTCCCGGCGAACATGGAAGTGCTGGAACTGCCGAAACCCATGCATATCACACACAAATACTTCACCTATGACGCAGAGTATTCCAGAAATAAGGAAGGCAAGATCATTTTCAAGGACTGCTACAAGCGCCAGTGCCGCTATGTAAGGGTCGGCGAATATACGGAATACCGGAAGCTCCACAAGCAGATCGAGGAATATACGAAAGAAAAGATTTTCCTCAAGCTCAGTCAGAAAGGAGGCAAATCATGATGATGAAAGCAGCTTTTTTAATCATTCTGATGTTCACTCTCCAGCTTTGGTCTGATACGGTTACCTTAAACAATGGGGACGAGATTTATGGAAAAATAACCGCGATCGGAAAAGAGTCCGTAAAAATCAGTGACTTAAAAGGCAAAGATCACGACTTCGCCAAAAAAGACCTGCTGAAAGTTTCTTTTCTCGGCTTCAAGAAGCTGGAAGGGGAGAACACTCCGGCTGAAATCAAGAGTAAGGAACTCAGGGATCTTTTAAAGGAAGACTTGAGCGAAGCAAAATATCCGGACGCCGGACATATCAACCTGATCGACGAAGCCAGAGTGTCATTATCAAAAGACGGGTCTGCGACTGAACGCGACCATATTGCAGCCAAGATTCTCAAAGAGCGTTCCCGCGACCTTTCCAATGTAAGGTTTTATTACAAAAAGGGAGAGGAGACCCAGAATATTGATTTTGCCCGCACGATTCTGGATAAGGACCTGTTCTACCTGAATGAAGAATCGATCCAGGACGAATCCGTTTTTTATCAGCTGAAGGCTTATGAAAAGACGCATTGCGTCAAATTCGCGGTTCCTAGAGCTGCGATCGGTTCGGTGATCGAGTATGGTTTCACGAAAAAGACCTTGAAGACAGACATCCTGCACCCGTTTTTTGGTGAATTCTATTTCAGAGAACAGGACCCCAAAAAAATCTGCAGGCTGGTAGTGGAAGTTCCCAAGGGTTCCAATTTCGTGTTTGAGATCGGAAACAACCAAGAGAACAAAGTGAAACTGAAAAAAGAAATCTCAGCGGACAAGGAAACATATACATTTTCCGCTGATAACCTTCCCGGTTATATCTCAGAGGATGAGATGCCTCCTTATAAAATGGTCTTTCCTTATGTGACCTACGGGATCGACTATGGCTTCGATAAACTGGCTAAAGAAATCCAAGCAAGACTCGAGGAAAATCTCGGGAAATCAGATGAAGTCGGAAAAAAAGTGGATGAAATCTGCGGAAAACTGAAAGATGACAAGGAAAAAGCTGTTGCGATTTTCGATTATGTGGTACGGGAAATCCCACAGCAGCCTGTTTCAATGCAGCATTATTCCTATCTGCCGAAGCCGGTTTCTGAAATCTTCCAGAATCGATTCGCCAACAGGCTGGACATGGCATTTATCTATTACGCGATGCTGAAACGTGCCGGTATAGACTGCGATTTCTGCTACGGTATCAGCAAGGTTGATGGAAAGATCAACGGAAAGCTCGGGAACATCGGTCAGTTCGATTTCAACTGCGTGTATCTTAAAAAAGAAGACAAGTATGTGGCACCGCTCAGCGATTCGATGGCATTCGATGAGCTTTATGACTCATACCAGGATTCGGATGTATTCGATGTCAATACAGGAAAATTCGGAAAAACACCTCTGCTCAAGCCAGAAGCTGAGGGCTATGCGGATCGAGTGAAGATCAGCCTGTCCGGCGACTATGCGCTCAGCGCGAGCGAATCATGTGAATTTTTCGGTGCCAGAGCAATGGATATCAGGAGCAAAAAAGCCATGAACAAGGCAGAACTGGACAAGGAAGTGGAGAGACAGGTGAGCGGCATCCATCCCAATGCCAGGGTGAAAAACTACAAGTACGAAAATCTCCAGGAACTTTCCAGAAAGCCCGCTTTCAGTTGCGAGTACCAGATAGGGAACTATGCTCTGCATGCCGGAAAATTCATGGTTTTCCGCCTGCCCGGACTTGACTACAGCGCGAGCTCAGTGGGCAAAACTGATCGGGAATATCCCTTTTACTGGAACTCCTGCGAGAGAGATGCCCAGGAATTCGAAATCAAGCTCCCTGAAGGCTATAAAATCTATTACATGCCCGAACCGATCAATGCCAAAGCCGGGCCTGTGGCTTACAAGGCGTCCTTCACAGAGAAGGGCGGGGTGATTGTTTTCTCTGACGAGATGGTTAAAAACGGCGAACTGCTTGATGTCAAAGATTACAAGGATTACAAGAGTCTGATGGAAAAGCGGGCCAAACTGGGCCAGGAATATATAGTGATCGAGAAGCAATAGGGGCGAACAGCCGTTCGTCCATACAAAGGATAGTTAGCCAGGTGATTTGTAAGGGGCGCAGCATGCTGCGCCCCTGGAAATTAAACGGATAGATACCCATGCCTGAAATTACAGATCTGGATAAAAAATTCATTCTTAGAACCGCAGCCGCTTACAGGAGGCAGGGTGTCAGCTTCTTTCTCTCAGGCATTATTCTGGCAGTGCTGATTTTTTCTCTCTCTGAACCATTTATCCAGGCCGTCTGGAAGTGGAGCTTCTTCGCTCTGGCGGTTATCTTTTCCCTTTATCAGAATCTGATTGCAGCGCAATATACGGCTTTTATCAACAAATTCAAGGACCAGATCGGTGCCCTCTGGCAGGTGAGAGTAAGAACTGCCAAAGAAACAGCTTGGTTGTTTTCCTGGACTGTTGCCCTGGGGTTCCTGTTCGGCACAGCTTTGGTGATCGGTTTCAGACTGACTGTGATCCATAATGTACATCAATTTGCTCCTATCGAACGCTATCCGGAACTGTACAAACCTCTATCCAGAAAGATCTTATCTGTCAATGTCGCCAACAGGGCGGAGTTTCCTTTGTTTGTTTGCGGAGACCTGAGCTTTAACCTGCCCTGGAGATCAGCTAAGGAATATTACAGGAACCAGAATCAGCTCATGATCCGCTCAACGCTCGATGATCGCCGGCTCACCTGCAACTTCGGCAATCTGCCATTGATCAGAGACCAGATCTCACGTCTGGGAGAGACAAGAAACCTTGCTCAGCTGATTCCTGGAGTAGAGCATCTGCTCGATACCTGTGAGTCAGGATTCGTGGAAACTCTTTTACGCTCAAATCTGTCGAATCTATCCTATGACATGAATCTTGCTGAGATCGTTCGATCTTTTGCCGCTGCAGGCGGAAAATGTCTGCTCTTCCGTGATAACAAAAGTAACCTGCCGGTAGATGGCTCATCATTTCTGGTGGAAAGCAGGGATCGCAGCAGCAGGGCATTTCAACTTGGAAATCCGGGTAAGGATCCAAGGATCAAACTGCTGATCTTCAGTGATGACACTCATTATCTCGAATTCAGTTTCTACGGACTGGAGATCGGACAGTATGACATTGATTTCATGCTGGCAAGTCTTGATTACGGGAACAGGTTGAAGATGGGACGGGAAAGCATGATGGCTGCCAGAATTACTGCCTGCCAGGAATATCTCTCTGATGTGGGAGAGATGCCGGTGAAATTATGGGATCTGCTTGAAAAACCCAAAACCAGGTCTGACGGAATGCCGTTATCCGAGTGCTGGCGCGGTCCGTATTATAAGGCAGCGAGCGCCTGGCCGGATTTCTGTCTGGACGATTTCGGCAGGCCGATCCTCATAATCTTCAGCAAAGGACTCGGAATATTCCAGCTTTATTCTTATGGTCCTGACGGTAGAATTTCCGGAGATGACGAGCTGATCCCGTTTCAGGATGAGACAAAAGAAGTCCCTGTCGGCTACTGGTATCAGCCGCTGCCGGCTCCTCCGGGCAGCGCGATGGAAGCGATCCCGCCAGAACCGCATTAAAATACTTGAATCACTTGCAAATTGTGCGGATTTTTAGTAGATTGAATACAGTAGAATAAACCAAGGTAGAAGGTAGAGATTAATGGAAAATTTGTTCATCTGGGGATTCGCGATACTGATGGGCATTGCAGTGTCCGGAGCTCTTCTGGGATTGCTGGACATCCTTATCCTAGGGGGTAAGATCAGCAAATCATTGTCTGAAAGATACGATCTGAAGAAATTTCTGCCGGTAGACGACACATACAGTTCACCATCACCATTTCTCGTTTTAATGGTTATTCCATACATTTTTCTGTTTAAACTTGGATGCTATCCTTACCAATGGATAAACAGAACCACCCGCTGGTATTCGAATCCTGAAGAAGACAAGACCAATATCAATATCCAGAAAAGGATCTTCAAGTAAAATCCGGATTCTTCCTTAGTACGACTGAATTTCATCAATCTTTATTTCAGGCTGAAAAAATTCTCGAAAAAGAGTAAAATATTAAAACATAAGTTCCAAGCTGGAATCTTATATGGAGCTGGATGAGCTAGTATGATTTGCTGATGCGCACTGAAAGTGCCATCCCTAATAGACCCTTGAGGTTTGTATGTTAGTAAGTTTGTACGTCAGTAAGTTGAAGATAAATTCAGGAGGATTAAATGAAGAACCTCTCGATTTTGTGTTTGCTGGCTTTTGTGCTGTTTAACTTCAAACTTTTGAACGCAGGGAGTCTCTGGGATGAAGTCGAGAAAGCTAAAAAGGATGGCCTGCCTAAATCGGCGATCACAGTTTTACTGCAGATCGAAAAACAGGCCCTTGAAAAAGGGGACAGAGTAGAAGCCCTGCGAGCGATCACGACCAGAATCGTGCTGGAGAGCAATATTGAAGGGAACCATCCGGAAGAAAAAATCACGAGGATTGAAGCAGAGATTACCAAGGCTCCCCAGGGAGTGAAACAGCTTCTGGAACTGATCCAGGCCCGCTGGTTCTGGCAGTACTATAGCCGCAACCGCTGGAGATTTCTGCAGCGGTCTGCTACGGCTTCTCTGGACGAGGTTGATTTCACCACCTGGGATCTTCCAAAGCTGTTCAATAAAATCGACGCAGTATATACAGACGTGCTTTCCCAGAAGGAATATCTGAAGACAGTCAAAACAGAGGATTTTTCAAAGTTTCTGGATAAAGGGAATATGGACCCTGCTTTGCGCCCTACGCTCTATGATTTTGCTGCTGCCGAAGCCCTGATGTTCTATGAGGCTGACGATCAGAGCATTGCCCAGCCTGAAGATGCTTTTGTACTGGAAGGAACTTCTGACGCTTTCGCAGACCTTGACAAATTCCTGAAATTTGATCCGCAGACAACTGATGTCAATTCTCCGCTGCTTAAAGCACTCAAGCTTTATCAGGAACTGCTTGCCTACAATCAGTCCGGGAATATCCCAGGTCTGGTGGACAACGACATCAAACGGCTCCTGTTCATTAAAAACAAGGGCAGCGGACAGGACCTGGACAAGACGCTGATGGAAAGGCTCACTGTGATCGCGACCGAATACAAAGATCAAGCGCCTGCGAGCACTGCTCTTTATCAGATCGCTGAACTTCTCTTTTCGGAAGGCGATTATGTCAAGGCTTATGCGACTGCAGTCTCTGGCAGAGACCTTCACCATGACTCTCCTGGAGCTGCCAACTGTTCAGCGCTGATTTCAAGGATCACAGCCAAGGAACTGGATATAGAGTCTGAAAAAATAGTTCCTCCCGGCACTTCCAGCCTGAAGATCGAATACAGAAACTGTGATCATATCTATTTCAGAGTCGTTGCTGACGACTGGGCACAGGTGCTTGAAGAACGCTGGGCTGAACTGGAAAACTATGCCTATGACAGGACTGAGAAACTCCTCAAAAAAAAGCCCCTGCTGGAATGGGAATGCAAGCTTGAACCAACTCCTGATTACAAGAAAAAAATGGTGATCAAGGAGATTCCGGCCCTCAGCGAAGGGTATTACCGGGTGATAGCGAGCTACAATCCTGAATTCATCCAGAGCGGCAACATCGTAAAATTCGCTTCCCTCTGGGTCAGCAAAATGGGGCTGATCACAAGGCCGCGGAAAGAACTGCTGGAAGGCATGGTGACCGATAATCTCAGCGGAACTCCGCTTAAATCGGCTTCTGTTACAGTCTATCAGCGGGACCGCAACGGCCTGTATAAAAAATGGAAGGAAACCGAGACCAGTGTTGATGGAATTTTTTCAACCGCTCCCGGCGATCGCGGGGAGCTGCTGATTTTAGTTAAAAATGGAAAAGACGAACTGGTCAGTGGTCCTTATTATTGTGGCTATTTGGGAGACAAACCGGTTTATGAAAGCGTGCTTTTCTTTACAGACCGCTCTCTTTACAGGCCGGGACAGAGCATCTATTTCAAGGGCATAGTCTTCAGCATTGACCAGAAGAACGACGAATACAAAACTATTCCGGAACGACAGGTAGCTGTAGTTTTCCGGGATGCTAATTATCAGGAGATAGAGCGGCGTACCTTCAAGTCCAATCAATTCGGAAGCTTCACCGGGACCTTCACCGCACCCTCGGGCAGATTGACAGGCGCGATGTCCATATCAGCCGACAGCCCTCCCGGCACCGCCATGGTCAGAGTCGAGGAATACAAGAGACCCAAATTCTATCTGGAAATGTCGCCGCCTGAAAAAGCGGGAAAACTGGGCGAACAGGTGACTCTGAAGGGGAAGGCACTGGCATACACAGGCGCTCCCATCGATTCCGCAGCAGTGAAGTTCAAAGTGACCAGGCAGGCCCAGATGCCTTCCTGGTGGTACTGGTGGGGATTCGACCTGCCTCAGTCAGGTGCGCAGGAGATCGTCCATGGCAAGCTCAAAACAGGAACTGACGGTACTTTCTCAGTGACCTTTCTCGCAAAACCTGATCCTCTGATCCTGGAAAAAGACAATCCCACCTTTATTTACACTGTCTCAGCAGACTGCACTGATTCAGCGGGTGAAACAAGGTCTGCCTCTCTATCAGTGCGGCTCGGCTTTGCAGCCCTTGAACTGACTCTTTCGGCAACTGAATGGTTAGAGGAAGACAATCAGTTCGACCTGAATCTGAATGCTGCAAGTCTGGACGGCGTGAGTGCCGATTGTGAAGGAAAACTGACTGTCTATAAACTCTTGGAACCGGAAAAACCGGTCAAAGCGCAACTTTTCAAATGGAGTTACTGGTACAGGGAACTGAACGAGCCCAATAAGTCCGATTACCGGCTCTGGGAGCGGGGAGAATCCGTGCGTGAATCCGGTTTTTCCAAGGAAAAAGACAAAGCTTTCAGCACGAAGTTTGCGCTTCCGGCGGGTGCATACACGATCGTGGCGACAGGAACTGATCCTTTCGGCAAAAAAATAGAAACAGCCCTCCCGATTCTTGTGTTCGCAGCAGGAGCCAAAAAATTTCCTGTCAAAGTGCCGTCATTTGACTGCGTCAGGTCCGAAAACCTGCAGGTAGGCGACACACTGGAATTCGTGTGGGGTACCGGATACGACAAGGGACAGGCCTATCTGGAAATCGAACAGGACGGTAAAATCCTGCAGAAATTCTGGACAGACGCGAGCGAGACTCAGAGACGCCTGACCATGGGAATCGATGAGAAGCTGAGGGGCGGATTTACTGTCCATGCCACCTTTGTCCAGGAAAACCGGGCTTACCTCGTTTCCCGCCAGATCAATGTTCCCTGGGACAACAAAGACCTGTCTCTCAAGTTTTCCACCTTCCGCTCGGTTCTCAAGCCAGGGCAGGAAGATGAATGGAGCGTTGAAATCAAGGGACCGGGAGCTGAGGCAGCTGCTGCGGAAATGGTGGCTACTCTCTATGATGAATCCCTGGATGCCTTCTATCCCCATTTCTTCCAGGATTTCAAAAACTACTTCCGGCTGCATCAGAGCAGCCTGTTCCCGGTTTTCACGAATCAGCAGGTAGCTTTCTACAATTTCTACAACGAATGGAACACATATGTTTCAGGCTTTACACCTGAATACTGGCGCTTTTCCAATGAGCTGACCGAGGATTATTTCGGGTACGAGATGATGCGGGGATCAGTGAAGATGAAAGGCATGGCCAGGAAAGAAGACTCGGGCGGGAGGTTGGAAGAGAAAGAAATTGCTTCTGACAGCATGCTGGCAGCCCAGGCTCCTGCTCCTTCTTCAGCCGCTCCGGGAGAAGCACAGAAAAAGGAAGGGACCGCATCAGACAAGGGAGCTGTCAACGGACCCGAATCACCTAAGCCGGACCTGAGCAAGGTTTCTGCCCGGAAAAACCTCAATGAAACAGCCTTCTTCTTCCCGCAGCTGACCACTGACAAGGACGGGGCGGTGTCCATCAAGTTCCAGATGCCTGAAGCGCTTACCAGCTGGAAATTCATGGCCATGGCTCATACCACTGATCTGAAGTCAGGACAGCTGAACGGCAAGACAGTCACCAGGAAAGAGCTGATGGTGCAGCCCAATGCCCCGCGCTTCATGCGGGAAGGCGACATCCTGGAATTCACAGCCAAGGTCACAAACATGACCGCTGATACCGCAGAAGGAGTGGTGAAACTGAGCCTCGCAAATGCTGAAAGCCTTGCTTCAATGGATACTGATTTCGGAAACATCGAATCTGAGAAGAAATTCTCGATCCCTGGCAATCAGTCGCTCGGGTTTTCCTGGAAGATCAAAGTCCCCAATTACATCGGAGCCCTGCAATATAAAGTAGTGGGCGCTACCGACAAATTCTCCGATGGGGAAGAGGGAATACTGCCTGTGCTCTCCCGCAGGATTGAAGTGCGGGAATCGATTCCGCTCTGGATCAGGGATGCAGGCAGCAGGAAATTCCAGTTCAAAAAGATCGCAGAGTCCGCTACATCCGAAACACTGGTCAATCTCGATTATACAGTCCAGATGGCGTCCAATCCGTCCTGGTATGCTGTGCAGGCGCTGCCCTACCTGATGGAATTCCCCTACGAATGCTCGGAACAGGTCTTCAACAGGCTGTACGCCAATGCGCTGGCAGCCTACATCGCCAATTCAGACCCCAAGATCAAGCGGATCTTCGACCAGTGGAAGGGCACCAAGACTCTCACTTCGAACCTGGAAAAGAATCAGGACCTGAAGAATGTCCTGCTCCAGGAAACTCCCTGGGTCTGCGAGGCGAAGAACGAAACCCAGGCCAAGGAAAAGATCGCTGTACTGTTCGATGATAACTGCACCAGGGCCTCGCTGCAGAGCGCCATGTCCAAGCTTGTGAACATGCAGCTCTCGGACGGGGGCTGGCCCTGGTTCCCTGGCGGCAGGCCGGATGCATATATTACCATGTACATTGTAACCGGCTTCGGCAGGCTGGAGCATCTAGGAGTGAAGGTGGATACTGCCTGTGCGGTTAAAGCACTGGATTTCATCGATCACTGGCTGGTTAGAACATACGAGGAAATCAAGCGTTATGGGCATCTGGAAGAAAATCATCTGAGTTCCACCATAGCCATGTATCTATACGGACGAAGCTTTTTCCTCAAGGACAAGGAGATCCCTGGCTTCGCCAAAGAAGCATTTGATTATTTCATGGGACAGTCCAGGAAATACTGGCTGCAGCTTGACAGCCGCATGTCACAGGGTCAGCTTGCTCTAGCTCTCAACAGATTCGGGGAAAAAGAAACTCCGCAGAAAATCGTGAATTCGATCCGGGAACGCAGCAAATCCGATGAAGAGCTTGGCATGTACTGGCGGGAAACCGAGCTTTCCTGGTGGTGGTACAGGGCTCCGATCGAAACCCAGGCCATCATGATCGAACTGTTCGATGAAGTGGCCAAAGACGACAAATCCATGGAAGACTGCAAGGTCTGGCTTCTGAAGCAGAAGCAGACCCAGGACTGGAAAACCACCAAAGCTACGGCTGATGCGATTTATGCCCTGCTGCTGCGCGGCACGAATCTGCTCGCATCAGACAAGATCGTGACAGTTAAGCTGGGTGGAGAACCTGTGGTTCCCGTCTCAGTGGAAGCAGGCACTGGATTCTATGAAAAGCGCTATTCCGGCTCTGAAGTCAAATCCAATTTCGGAGATATCGAAGTGGTGAAGGAGGACAAGGGCATAGCCTGGGGCGGCTGCCACTGGCATTATCTGGAAGACATGACCAAGGTCACCCCGCACGAGACGAATCTGAAGCTTCACAAGGCGGTTTTCGTGGAACGGGACACCAAGTCCGGCAAAGTGATCGAGCCGTTCAAGGACGGGGATAAACTGGAAGTGGGTGACAGGCTCAAGATCAGGATCGAATTGAGGACTGACCGCGACATGGAATATGTGCATCTGCGCGACATGCGCGGATCAGGCACTGAGCCTGAAAACGTGCTTTCCCAGTATAAGTACCAGGACGGCCTGGCTTACTACGAAGCCACCAGGGACACTGCCACGGATTTCTTCATCGATTACCTGCCCAAGGGAACGTACGTATTCGAATACAGCCTGCGGGTACAGCTGAAAGGCGAATACCAGACCGGCATCGCCAATATCCAGTGCATGTATGCACCTGAATTCTCGAGCCATTCCGAAAGTTTCATGTTAAAGGTCGGCGAATAGGGAATATTTGTAGGGGCACCCTTTACGGGTGCCCGAACTGCAATGGAATCCGGAATTGTGCCAGAATCATCATGTGAAAATGGTAAATCGCCTGGAGTTCGGGCAACGGTGAACGTTGCCCCTACGGGGATTATCATGCGATGAACATCGTAGGGGCACCCTTTACGGGTGCCCGAACTGCAATTGAATCATCCAAGGGGAATCCTAAAACCATGGATACAAACAATTGAAAAAAATCCTGAAACGCAGATCCATCCGTTTGAAGGGATTCGATTATTCGCAGGATGGCGTGTATTTCATTACAATCTGTTCATGCAAACGGGAAAATCTTTTCGGAGAAATTCTGCACGGGGAAATGACCCTGTCAGGCATAGGAAAAATCATTATCCAGGAATGGATGTCGTTGCCAAAGCGGTTTCCGGAAATTTTATTGGATGAATCGATCATCATGCCAAACCATTTTCATGGGATAATTATCATTGGGACATCGATGAATTCAACAATTGAAATACCGGTAACGATTGAATCATCGCCTGGAGAACGGGCAACGGCAAGCGTTGCCCCTACGAGGGATGATCATGTGATGAACGCCGTGGGGGCACCCTTCACGGGTGCCCGAACTGCCATTGAATCATTAAAGGACCCAACCATTTCATTAGGGAAAATCGTTGGTGTATTCAAATCTTTATGCGCAAGAAAATGTCTGGCTGATTTCAAAACAAAACACCCAGGTAAAGAAATGGGGAAAATCTGGCAGAGGAATTATTACGAGCAAATTATCAGGGAAGAGGATGAAATGACCAGGATCCGGAAATACATCGCAGACAATCCTGCACAATGGGAAACCGACACGGAAAATCCCTCATCCAGTAAATACAAATTACTGAAAAGATGATATAGTTTTCAGTATAAATTATGCACACTCTTAACACTAAATTCATATTCTCTAGACTAATAATCATGCTCTGGTTTCTCCTAACCAATTTTCTTTACGCTGACGGCATAGTTTTAAGTGAAACCAACGATGGTTCCTTGATGACGCCAATCAATGAAAATGAGCAGAGAGGCGCTATTTTCATGAAAAATGGCCGCGAAAGGCTCGTAATCAGCGTTGATTTTACAGCCGCGACCGCGGAATCCGCTGTCTGGATTTTTCCTGTACCTGGAGGAACGAATGAGGTCCAAGCTTCGATTGCTGATAAATTTCCCATTTTTCATGGGAAAAACATGTTTCCAGTTTCCAAGTATGAATTCAAGGAAACATTTTTTGAAATGAGATTCCATCAATTTCTGACATTACCGTTGGAAATTTTTCATGTTATTGTTACAGCAACGCTTGGAACAGCGGCTTCCGGGAATGATACTGAATATCAATCAGTGCAAAAAGAGGAAAAATACGGACTGCACCTTGAACTTGTCAAAACAGAAACTTCCAAAGGACTGGAATCGTTTTTCAATGACAGGGGAAGAAAATCTCCGGCTGACTCAGAAAAGCTCTTCAAAAATTACTTAAACTCCAGCTATTTTCTTGTGATCTGCTGGATCGATTCCCGCGAAAAATTGAAGCAATCTTTTCCAGCTACAGATACAGGATTATGGGAAAATCGAACACCATGTATTGAAGTAACATTTCCCTCAAACATGCCTTTTTATCCGATGGGACTGACTGCGAATTATGGTGAACTTATAATACCTGTCAATCTATACCTAAAGGATGCTTATGGAGTTGAAGATTTTTCCTGGATGCATGGTCTGGTAAAACTAGATTATTTCTGTAATCCCGGATTGTTACCATTTAAAGGTATTTACACAAGGTGCAGAATCAATCTATCGGCAAAAGAGTTCCGAACAGATTTGCGATTTAGCCATGTTTCGGCCTGGTTTTACTTCAAGGCATCCATACATTATCTGTTTAGGATGATTTTCAGATTTGATTTTTGTCTTTTTCTTTTATCTTGTATTTCAGCCGGTCTGGCTGGATTGCTCCTCAAGCGCAGCTTTCAAAAAAGCATTGGTTACGGTGTTACTAATTATTTTGGGGCTCCAGGTATTTATCTGGCTGCCAGATTCAATGGACTGGACGGGGAAAATGACAGAATTTCTTCGAAAGCATGGGGATTAGGGTTGATCTGCTATGCCCTGGCTTTTGCTTATGTGGCCTGGGATGCGTATCAGATGTCAATCGGAATGGGAGACGCAAATCTTCCCCTTCTTTTAAGAATTTTTGGCAAGAGTCCAGCCATGTCTCTTGCCATGTTCCTGCCAGTACTGATATTCGGGTTGAAGGATTACAACAACAAGACATTCTACTATAGTATTGGAATAACAATAGCTTGTTTTCTTGCTGTCGTGGGCGGTAATAATGATTCACCAGCAATGATAATACTATCTTACGGAGTTTTAGCCATCACCGCCTTGAATGCCTGGAAATTCAAAGGCTTTTCCTCATTTTTATGTATTGTGATAATCGGGATGATTCTGAACATTTCTATGATTATTGTGAAAGATATTTCCATGATGATTTTCATTTGTTTGTTTTTGCATCTGATATTTTCTGCACTTAAAAACCGATTTGTCCTATACACCAGTCTGATTTTTCTGACCCTGACATTCCTGGTGCAGGCTGTGGCAGGGTATTTAATGTTTGTGGAATGATCTATTGGATTGAATCATCGCCTGAAGAACGGGCAACGGCAAGCGTTGCCCCTACGGGGATTATCATGCGGCAAACATCGTAGGGGCACCCTTCACGGGTGCCCGAACTGCAATGGGATCGTCAAATGGAAATTCAATAACCATGGATTTGGCCAATGTTTTCGTTGGATTATGGGCAACGGTAGAATCATCGCCTGGAGAACGGGCAACGGCAAGCGTTGCCCCTACGATGTTTAATCATTGTTCTGATTCTGATAATATTTAACAATGAAAAATATCATTGATGAAATTACGGCATTGTTGAAATCCCAGGCAGATCCAAAGGTTGCTGCCAATTACGAACAGTATTTCAAAAAGGTGATCAGATTCCACGGTCTGAAGACCCCGGAAATCAGAAATCTTTTTTCTGAATATTACTCAAAAAGCATTAAAACGATGCCTTTTGACGAGCAAATAGAGCTAGCTTACAGGCTTTTCGAGTCAAAATATGCTGAGGAAAAATCCTTTGGAATAGGGATATTGAAGAAAAATCTGAAAAAGCTGGATCATTCACACATAAAAGACTTTGAGCCGATCATTGATAAACATATCTATGACTGGGGTACCAGCGACAGCCTGTCCGGCAAGATCATTTCCAGGATGATCGAAGCTCATCCTGAATACGGGAAATTACTGATCCCCTGGAAGGACGCAAAATGTCTCTGGCGTCAGCGTTCCGCTTGCGTGAGTTTCGTGAATGTCGCTCGATTCGGCAAACACAATGATACGATCATAAAAATAGGCTCAGCCTGCGTGAAAAATCCTGAGCGCTTCGTGCAGCTTGGACTTGGCTGGATGCTCAGGGAACTGAGCCTTGCCGACCTTGACCTGACCATTAAATTCATCAAGGCAAATTACAGGCATTTCTCAAGAGAAGGGCTGCGTTACGCCATTGAAAAAATGGAACCTGATCTAAGGCAGGAAATGCTGGCTTTTAAATTGCGGTAAATCATTTACATTGGTATTTTTTGAATCATTGATTTATTCAATGGTAGTTCGGGCACCCGTAAAGGGTGCCCCTACGATGATCATCGCATGAAAATCCCGTGTAGGGGCAACGCTTGCCGTTGCCCGAAATCCAGGCGAATGATCAATGTTATTTGTGGAATCATGGGTTGGTTAATCATGGTGGTCGGGCACCCGCGAGGGGTGCCCCTTGGATTATTTTTCAGAACACTATCTTGAAATACAGTTCCTTTTCAAATTCTGACCCGAAGCGCAGCTGCTCCCCGCCGCGGAAGGCTTTGGACTCAGGCACAGCCTGGAAAGCCTTGGTTACAGCTTCCTCAAGTCCGGCACCTTCAGACATGGCCCTGGCGGCTGATGCAGCCCGTTTCACGTTGATCATGCCGCCAGAGCGCACTTTACCCTCCAGCCAGGGTTTCTTGTCCACAGTGGACAGGATGACTTCCTTGAGCTTTTCCGCTGTGAGCGAGGGATTCGTAGCGAGTACCACTGATGCGTAACGCACAGCCAGCGGAGCTGCCTGCGAAGTACCGCTCATGCGGCCCATCTTGCCGCCCGGATAGGATGACAGCACATTCACGCCCGGAACAGCCACGTCTACTTTCTTGGGACCCCAGGTGGAGAAATTGGCCAGGGATTTATCGCCGTTGGTAGCCGCCACCACAAGCTTGCAGCCTTCAGCGACATCAACCGGAAGGGATTTGTAATTGTCTGTATTAAAGGGAGTGTTGCCTGCCGCGATTACGATCAGGGAGCCGTTCAGGTTTTTGAAAAGTTCAGCTCCTGACGGCAGAAGCGCTTTTTCCACGAACAGGTTCGTCATTTCGATGACTTCTGCAGTAGTCGCTTTTTCATAGCCGAGCTGCGGCATCATCTGCTGCACTGTCTTGAAGAGGGAGACAAAGTCTGAACCCCAGGAGCAGTTGACTATTTTCATGCCCTGGCCTGCCAGATATTTTCCCTCTGCAATCATTTTTTCAGCTTTGCTCTGGCCCACTTTTTCAAGTTCTGCCACGATTTCCTTGAAGTTAGGATTATCCTGAATGCCACGCCATTCGGCCCGGCCGTTCCCTCTGGAATTTGAGGAGACCGCAAAGCAGACCTGCCCTACGGCTTCATCGATATCTATTAATGCGCTGGCTCCCAGCCCTGCCTGGGAGATGCCTCTGATCACGACCGGTGAAGATTCGCCGGCAGTGATGCCGCCGACATGGGTTCCATGCGCCCATTCAGCTGTTGACGTTACTTTTGCCATGAACGCATCATCCTCAGCTTTTTCCTTCAGGTACTTCTGATCGTCAGCGCCGAGTCCGGCCATGCCTACTTCCTGAAATTTGCAATAGATTTCCATGAAATGGAGGATTTCGTCGTAATTCGCGGGTGCGAGCGCGAGATCCACAAGCTGGGAGCTGTTATCATTGAAATTCCAGCCGAAAATATCGTCTACATAGCTGTTTTTATCATCGTCAACATCTTTCTGGCCCGTGAATTCCGGATTATGCTTGTCAATCACCCGTTTCAGCAGATCATGGGTGAAATCAGTGCCTGAATCCAGGACTCCGATCCTGATTTCAGCAGTGTCAGCGGCATAAATTACAAAGGAAAATAATAGAATCAAAATCACGGATAGCTTCATACTCCCTCCATACTGAATACTCTAAATAATTCTCTTACGTACAATTTTATTATATCTGAAACAGATCTCAAAAGCAAATCAATATTTTTGCATTCCCTTGGGCACATACCATTTTTCCAGATTGTATGTGATGCCTGCAGGTGCCACTGTGATGCCGTGGATGCGTTTGTCCAGCGCATAGATGTTGTCAGCGACAAATAGGAAAATATAGGGCTGTTCCGTAGCGATGATCGCATGAAATTTATGGTAGATCTGTTTCCGCTTCTCAAGATCAAAGGTGGTCCTACCCTCTTCCAGGAGTTTGTCGACTTCCGGATTGCTGTATGAGGTGAAATTGTCGCCTACCTTGCCTTTTTCCTTATCTGTGATTGCCGAAGAATGCCACATGGAATACGGGTCAGGATCTCCGGTCAGGTCGCCCCAGCCCAGGAAGGCGATATCGAATTTTTTATAGTCGAGCAGGTCGTTGAAGACTCCCCATTCCACGATCTCCAGGTTGACTTTGATCCCGACTTTTTCCCAGAGGCTCTGGATCAGGCTCCCTGCAAGCTTCCTGGTCTCATTGCCCTTATTGGTCGTGATGGTGACGATGAACTTCTGGTCATTCAGTTCCAGTATGCCGTCCCCGTCCCTGTCTGTCCAGCCCGCTTCAGTCAGCAGTTTCCTGGCCTTCTCCTGGTCAAACGGATAGGGTGCAATGCTTTTATCATAGGCCCAGGATGAAGGGATAAACGGGCCGCTGGTTGCCTGGCCATAGCCGTACAGGATATCGTCGATGATCAATTTCTTATCTGTGGCGTAAGAGAGAGCCTGGCGCACGCGCTGATCCTGGAAAATGGGCTTGGTGAGGTTGAATCCAAGGTAGCTATAGGCGTCACTCGGGTAACGGTAGACATCGAATTTGTCAAGAAACTCAGCAGACTGAGCCTGTTTCTTATACTGGTCAGGAGTCAGAGGCATCATGTCAGCCTCACCTTTGAGAAGGGAAAGAAAGCACATCGTGGGGTCAGGAATCACTTTGAAAATAAAACGGTCCAGATATGTCCTTCCCGCGAAATAATCCTTGTTGGTTTCCAGCAGGATCTGCTCGTGAGGAGACCATTCCACGAATTTGAATGGACCAGTACCGACCGGACAGCGATTGTATTTACTGGTGTTGATATCATCTTTTTCATAGATATGCTTGGGAATTATGCCTTCCTCCCAGGCATAGAGAGCCGGGGCAAAAGGTTTGGAATAAATAACTTTCACGCGATAGGGATCTATTACTTCCAGGGTTTTTACCAATGCAAAGCTTTCCCTGTCATAAGTCTGGGTTTTTGGATCCATGATTTTATCATAGGTGAATTTGACGTCTTCAGCCGTGAATTCAACACCGTCGTGCCAGCGCACGCCCTTTTTCAGCACAAAATCGAGCTCAAGTCCATCCTTGCTGACAATGTATTTTTCTGCCAGATCCGGTTCCAGTTCGAGGTTTTCATTTTCACGGAGAAGACCATTGAAAACGAGGTCGGTAATCACTCCGGACGGAACGTCTGGAGTCAGGATCGGATTCAGGATTACCGCATCAGCAAAAGTAGCCCGGACTAGCGTGTCACCGTATTCCGGAGACAGGGAAATAGTGTCTTCCTTGACTTCGACAGTCTGCTCAATTGGAGGAGGCAGTTGAGGTTGTGGGTTAGAGGGTGGTACATCTTTGGAACACCCGATTAAAAAATAAACAAAAATTGCCAGAATTATGAATAATCTATTCATTCCCGCCTCGCAAAACAGCTTAACAGATTCAGGGCAGGTAAGCAAAAAGGAGGTCAATACTTCTGAAACTGTTTTGGAACATACCATCCCTGGATGTTGTATCTGATTCCAGCGGGTGCCACTTCGATTCCCATCACTCTGTTGGAAACCGCGATGATGGTATCCTGCGAAAAAAGGAAGACATAAGGCTGGTCTTCGCTGATGATCCGGTGAAATTCATGGTAGATTTTCCTGCGTTTTTCAAGCTCAAAGGTGGTTCTGCCTTCCACCATCAGCTTGTCTGCTGCAGGGTTAATATATGAGCAGAAATTGTCGGCTACGAATCCCCTCGCTTTGTCAGGGATCACTGAGGAATGAAAACGGCTGAACGGATCAGGATCAGTCCGGTGTGACCAGCCCATGATCAGTGCATCGAAGGACTTGTAATCGCAGACATCCATCAGCACGCCCCATTCCACGAATTTCAGGCGTACATTCACGCCGATTTTCTTCCAGTCATCCCGGATCAGACTGGCGGCCAGTCTGCGCATTTCATTGCCGTTGTTTGTGACCAGCTCGAAATCGAACTTTTTACCCCCGCGCTCCAGAATTCCATCTCCATCCAGATCTTTCCACCCTGCCTCTGAAAGCAATGCCCTTGATTTTTCAATGTCAAAGGGAAGAGGCTTGACCGTATTGTCGTAAGCCCAGAAAGAAGGAGGAAAGGGACCTGAAAGAACCATTCCCATGCCATAGAGGACATTATCTATGATCGCCTGCCTGTCAGCGGCCATCGTAAGTGCTTGGCGGACAGACTTGTCGGAAAACAGCGGATTGGTCAGATTGAATCCGAGATAGGTATATAAAGTAGAGGGATAGCGGTAGACATTGAATCTGCTTAAAAAATCACCGGTATTGGCCTTTTTCACATACTGGTCAGGAGTCAGTTCCATCATGTCCGCTTCCCCGCGCAACAGGCAGAGAAAAGCCATGGAAGGGTCAGGGATGTTTTTGCAGATATATCGGTTGAGGTATGGACGGCCTCCGAAATAGTCCTGATTTCCTTCCAGGATGATCTGCTCCTGAGGCTTCCACTCCACGAATCTGAAGGGACCGGTTCCTATCGGAGCCCTGTTGTAGCGGCAGCTGTTGATCTCTTCACTGGCATAAAGATGCTTTGGTATGATGCCGATTGTCCAGCCGCAGAGCGCTGGAGCGAATGGTTCGGAATATTCTACTCTCAGAGTCAGCCTGTCCAGCACTTCAACGGTGCTCACCAGTGTGAAATCATCCCTGACATAGGTCTGAGTTTTGGGATCCATGATTTTTTCATAAGTGAATTTGACATCATCTGCAGAAAAAGGAACACCATCCTGCCATTTGACTCCATCGCGCAGATGGAAAGTAATGGCTCTTCCATCGGCCCGTGTTTCCCAGGTTTCAGCAAGATCCGGAAGAATGTCATAGTATGGACTTTCCTTCACCAGGCTTCCGAAAATCAGCTGGGAAATTCTTCTGGAAGGAACGTCAGCGATTAACACTGGGTTCAGAGTGACAGCGTCTGATAGATAGATTTCAATCAGGGAATCTCCATAAGCTGGAGAGAGACTGGTTTCAGAGGTCTGGGTTGAAACGTTAGAAACGGACGGGAAGATCTCTTTGGGTTGCATAGAGATTTCCTGCCTGGTGCCGCATCCCTCTGCGAAGATAAAGATTCCTGAAATCAGAATAATGTATAATTTCATTCTTCCTGCCGAAACAATTCTATGGGAAGCAATGAAAATTAAAAAGAAAACACTTCAAAAATACCGCTTGACCAATTAAATCTTCCCTGAATATACCGATACAAAGAAAAAACAGGACGGAGTTTCAGATGAAAAAATATATCCTTCTGCTGTATTTGGTTGCCACACTGTTTATTCTGGCTTCATGCAACCAGGATGTGAAGGAAACCTCCGATTATCTATACAGCAGAGCCAAGTTTTATGAGTATCAGGGGAATGATGTGCTTGCCATCAGCAAGATTGAAAAAGCTCTGGAAAAAGACCCGAACAACGTGGAAATGCTCTTCAGACTTGGAGGTCTTTACACCAGAAAGGGAATGTATGTCAAAGCCGAAGCAGCCTATAGCAAGATCCTGGCTGCTGATGCCAAGAACTACAAGGCATATATCTGCATGGGAAATCTGTCGTATTACAGGGAAAAATATAATGATGCGGTCGCATACTGGAAGAAAGCCGTGGAAATAAATCCGGATCTCAAGCGGGAATACATCACTGACTACGACAGCATCGGAATGAACGTGGTGATGCAGCCATATTCAGTCGTAGAGAACGACAAATGGAAAGAAGACGCCGGAGTGACAAAAATTGATTCCACGATGTCCAGAGCTTACGGAGTGTTGGGGGAAATGTATTTTAACCGCGGCCTGTATGACGAAGCCGTCAAAGAATGGGAACGGGTGATCAAGATGGCTCCCGGAAGTTTCGAATCCAAGCAGGCAGAAGAAAATATTAAAGAAGCCAAGAAAAGAATTAAAAAATAAACAAAGAAGGAGTATGCGTATGACCCTGGTAAAACGACTGATAATGACCTTTCTGCTCTTTCTTCTGAGCGTATTCATCGGCTGCTCAGGCGGGAGCAGCACTTTGAACGGAACTCTGGTGGGTAATGGTGTCGTGGCCGGCAGAGCCACTGTGACCAACGGTGGTTCTGATTACAGCAATATCGTGATTACCCTTGATCCGGAGGCGGATTCCGGGCAGGTACTGGCTGCAGCAGAACGCTACGAAAGGGCTGCGCGCCGCAGTCCGTCTTTCAAGGCGAATCTGCAGAAAAAAATGGCCTCTGCCTCTGCCACTAGCACACTCCAGGCCAATACCAACACTGACGGGAATTTCACGATCTCCAAGGTTCCGTCCGGCACATATCTGGTCAAGGCATACAAACCAAAATATGTACAGAATGCCACTCCTAATGTGGACGTGAAGCCTGATCAGGTCTCAACAGTGAATGTAGCACTGGAATCACCCGGCACTCTGACCGGAAAAGTGATTTTACAGGGCGAATCCAATTCAGGCGGGGTGATCTGCTATCTCACGAATCAGAATTTCGTGCTCTCAAACGACAGCGGCAAGTTCACTTTCGATTCCCTGCAGCCAGGCACCTATGAGATCACGGTCAAGGAATATGGTTTTGAAACCTACAAGCAGGTTGTGCTGATTGAAAAGAACAAAACTAAAGACCTGGGTGAGATTGTTCTGGAAAAGATCGCTTCACAGAGCATTTTCGGTGCGATCGCCGGAGAGGTCAGAAGCCAGAATCTGTCCCCACTTTCCAGCGTGGAAGTGACTGTAAAGGAACTGCCTCAATTTACGACAGTCACAAATTCAGTCGGAAATTATCTGTTTGAAAATCTGCCGGCTGGAAAATATACCCTGAGATTTGAATATCTCTACTGGATGCAGGAAGTTGAAAACGTGTATGTGCAGAGTAAGCACAATACGCAGATCGACCCCACTTATTTTGACCTGACCAAACCAGAGCTTGGCATCATCGACGGGAAGATCTTTCCGGCAGCACCCAGTATGGTGAGTATTCAGAAAACAGGTGTGGAAATCACCTCCAAAATATTGAACAATGGGACATTCTATTTCCCGATTGAACCAGGTACATACGATCTGGTGATAATTTCAGCAGGCTTTGTGACCAATACCAGTGTAAAAGGCCTGATCGTGGAGGTCGGTAAGACTTCCAAGGCAGACATCACTCTGAGCCCTGCCCCAGGAAAGCTCATGGGTACAATCGTGGATGGAACCGGTGCACCTGTTCCGAACGTGCAGGTGGATGCCAGCGGCAACAAGGTTTTTTCCGGCTCTGCCGGCACATTCCTTTTTGAGAATATGCCGCCCGGCACCTATTCTTTCACTTTCTCCAAGACTGGTTATCAGATCAACAAGCTGCCTGGCACTCAAGTGCTGATTTCAGGTGAAAATAAAGACCTGGGCAGGATAGTGCTCAACAAGATGCCCAGAAATTCAGTGATTGCAACTCTTAATCCTGACTATACACCAGGTAAAGTCACTGTTTCGAACAGCCTGCTTTATGTGCTCGACCAGTCCCATGACTTGATTCATCTCTATGACAAGAACACTCTGGAGGAAATGGGCACGATCGCCACTGGAAAAAATCCGCAGCATATCCTCGTGGATGACAACTATATCTATGTTGCGAATAAATGGGCAAATACAGTCAGTATTTTCAGAAAAGACACAGGAGTGCTTTTCAAGGATGTGGAAGTCGGGGTCTACCCGGTGTTCCTGACTAAAGTCGACAATCAGCTGCTGGTGACCAATTTCGGCAGCAACACTGTCTGCACGATCAGCCTTTCCAATTATCAGGTTACTGATTCTATGGCCTGTTCAAACGGACCTGTCAGAGTGGAAAAGATCAGCGGCAAGATTTACGTGCTCTGCCAGCTTTCCCAGATACTGGAAGTTTACGCCGCAGACACGCATGCCAAACTGGCACAGGTCCCTGTCGGACTGGAAGCTTCGGACATGGTGAAAACCGACAGTTATCTGGTGATCGTCGACTCAGGCAGCGACAATCTGATAAACGTCGCCTTGAGCAACGATTCACTATACAACACCCTGTCTTATGGCGGTACGCCGGTGGCTGGCGTACTTGCAGGTTCCACTGTTTACATCTCGGCAAGCGGCAATGGATTCCTGTACGAGATTTCACCAACATCCCTCACGATGAGCGACAGTATCAATCTGGGTGCAGGCATTGAGCAGCTTTATTACGAAGACAGTACTGGGAACATCTATGTGTCAGATCCGACTCTGCGCAAGGTTTTTCTGGTTAATTCGAGGTAGTGGCGGTTTCAAACCGCCAACATTCTCTTGCTTTCTGAATATGTTCGTAGAGACGTGCCATGGCGCGTCTCTACACAGATGATAAATGATATTGATAAAAGCTGAAAGTATTTGCAAAACATACGGATCAAAATCCGTTATCAAAGATGTTTCACTGGAAATCAGCAGGGGTGAAATTCTGCTGGTCAAAGGTGAATCTGGAGCCGGTAAGAGCACGCTGATGTATTTATTATCTCTGCTGGAAGCTCAGGATTCAGGGAGAATCCTGATAGAGGATACCGAAGTTTCCCGGGGAAAATGGGATGCAGTCCGCAGACAGAAATTTGGATTTCTGTTCCAGGATCTGTTTTTGATGGAAGATCTGAATTGTTACGAAAATCTTTATCTGCCACTTGCGGTGTCCGGAAAATTCAAGGAGAAGCACTGGAAGGAAATGGCGAGGGTGTTCCTGGAAAAAACCGGGATTACCCAGGAAACAGCAAGGCAGCATGTCAGGATGCTGTCCGGCGGCGAGCGCTCCAGGATCGCCTTTATCCGCAGCGTGATCCATGAGCCTCTGATCTGTTTCTGCGACGAACCGACAGGCAGCCTGGACCAGGTGAATGAAAGAAAGATCGTGGAACTTGTGAAAAAAAGCCGGCAGGAGCGAGGAACCGGATTCGTAATCGTAACGCACAGCAAGGCTTTCGATGGTTTCGCGAGCAGAATATTAGAGCTGAAAGATGGAAAGTTAAGTAGTTAGTATGTCAGTAGGTTAGTATGTTGGTATGTTGAAGAAATACGGAAATATTTATTAACCTACTAACCTATCCGAAGCTGTTTCAAAATCCGTTCTGCGGATTTTGTACAGCTACGGACCTACCAACATATAAACATAATTGGGGTTACGCATATATAAGCTGAAGGCGTGGAGCGATCCGCGCCTTCGTGCTATGGGGTCAGGTCTTGAAAATTAGCGTTAAAACGCTAATTTTCAAGACCTGACCCCACTAACCCTTGATCACCACCATCGGCACGAATCTGGCAATTTTTACAGCCAGGCCGGCTTTTTCCACTACATCCACTACTGTATCTATATCTTTATAGGCATCAGGCATTTCTTCAAGCAGTCCTCTTTTTGAATGACCGAAAATAACAATGCCTTTCTGCTCCAGATCTCGCATCAGGCTGGTAAAATCGAGTTTCCTGGTCGCTGCTTTACGGGAAAAAAGGCGGCCTGCGCCGTGGCAGACAGAATTGAAGGTTTTCTGCGTGATTTCAGGCTTTCCCACCAGCAGATATGAAGCAGTACCCATGCTGCCGGGGATGATGGCAGGCTGGCCGATCGGGCGGTAGCATTCCGGAAGCAGAGGATGCCCTGGAGGCAGGGCTCTGGTGGCGCCTTTCCTGTGTACGCAGTACTGGCGCGTTCTGCCATTGATTTCGAATTCCTCGAATTTGGCGATATTGTGGCAGACATCATAGATCAGTGAGAGCCGCAACCCAGGGAACATCCGCTGCAGGGTCTCCTCGGTCAGAAATGACAGGAGCTGGCGGTTGACAAAGGCATAATTGGCTGCCGCAGACATCGCTCCAAGATATGACCTGGCTTCATCCGAATCAAGAGCTGCATACGCAAGCTCCCGTTCAGGCAGCTCGATCTTCTCTCTATGCGCGTACTTGAGAAATTCAGCCAGGTAATCGTCACAGACCTGGTATCCAAGTCCGCGGGAACCTGAATGGATCATCACAGTGACCTGGCCGTCAGAGAGCCCGAAATGGCGGGCTGCTGCAGGATTGTAGATTTGATCCACACGCTGGATTTCGAGGAAATGATTGCCTGAGCCGAGTGTGCCGAGCTGGTCGAAGCCGCGCTTTTTGGCCCGCTCTGAAACTGAGTCAGGCTCGGCTCCGGTGAGGCATCCTCCGTCTTCGATCCTCTCAAGGTCGGACTGATCAGCAAACCCCTTTTTCACAGCCCAGCGGCAGCCCTGCTCCAGCACATTTTCCAGATCCCTGTCTTTGACAGTGTATTTTCCGCCGCGTCCGACTCCTGCAGGCACGAAACTCCCGAGCAGTCCGGAAATTTTCCCGGTTTCCTTCTCTATATCCCCAAAATGCAGCCCTGTGGCAAGAAGCCTTACCCCGCAGTTGATGTCATAGCCTACTCCACCCGGTGAAACTATGCCTTCGTCAGTATTAAAGACGCCCACTCCGCCGATGGGAAATCCATAGCCCTGATGCATGTCCGGCATGGCGAGCACAGGGTCGACTGCTCCCGGCAGTGCCGCCATGTTTACGAGCTGGTGCAGGGACTTATCTTTGCCGATCTGAGCGAGCTGGTCTTCGCGGGATACGACCACAGCATTCACTTTCATTCTGCCGTGCCGTTTCACCATGAAAAAATTTTCCGCGATCTTTTTTAATTCATAGTTCATACTGAAATGGTATCAGAAATCGTCGACCGGAGCATATATGTTTGATGTGTACTCAGGAAGCGGAGGTACTGTAATTTATCACTCTGATCTGATATTCTTTTAGTTATTAAAAAGTCTTTTGTAAAAAAGGAGAGAATATGACAAAGCAGACATACACATTAATTTTCAGCCTGCTGCTCTGCCTGGCAGCTGGCGCTGATACCTTTGACAGCCTGGTCGGTCCTGTGACTGTCGGTAACTCCCCTGCATCCGGCAGAATCAGGATCCCATACATCACCTGGGGCGGCGACATCGCCACTTTTTATGCGAATGGCGGACTGACCACCACCAAAGATTCCATTTTCGGAAAGCTCGGACTGGACATCGAACTCTTTCCGGGCGATGATTTCATCGGACAGGTGAAGGAATACCTGGCCGGGAAAACACCGGCTCTGAGAGGCACATTCCAGATGATAGGAATGTGCTCTGAGACAATCGGAGCAAACCAGAAAACTAAAACCCATGTCGTGATGCAGCTCACCTGGTCTACAGGGGGCGATAATCTCGTGGTCAGACCAGGCATCAAAAATCTGAATGACCTGAAAGGCAAGAAATTCGTGCTCCAGAAAGAAGGACCCCACGTCGGAATGCTGGACGACGTCCTGGAGTCTGCCGGACTGACCTGGGACGATATCAAAGTAGTCTGGGTGGACAATCTGGGATCAGGACCTGGGATCAAGGACAACACCTATCCAGCCAGCAAATTCAGGAACGACCCGAGCATTGACGGCGCCTTTGTAATCAGCCCGGATGTCACCGGCCTGACAGGAGGAGTCGAAAACACCGGTTCAGGAGCTGAAGGTACTGTTAAAGGGGCGCGGGTGCTGATGAGCACCAAGCAGCTGTCCCGCTCGATCGCAGATGTCTATGGCTTCAGGGATGATTTTTACAAGAGCAATTTCAGCTTTGTGGAAAAATTCGTGGCAGGCTATCTGATGGCCTGCGAAGAACTGGTTAAACTGATGAAAATCTATGAAAAGTCCGGCAGCCCCGAATACACTGCAATTCTAAAAATGGCGCAGAAGATTTACGGCGAGGACTGGTTCCCAACTCTCGATGACGTGCACGGGCTGATTTCAGACTGCAGCTTCGTCGGTCACCCTGGAAACGTGGTCTTTTTCACGGAAAAGAACAATCTCAACGGTTTTGATGCTTTCCATGAGAAATCCCTCAATCTCGCTCTGAAACTTGGCTATGCCAGGACAAAATCCGGTTTTTTTCCTTCCGGACTGGATTATGATTCCAAAATTTTCAAGGAAAATCTTTCTACCATCAAGACAGCGGCTGAACTCACCAACAGGGAGAAGTTCAATGCTGAAGCCGTGGAAAAACAGGTTCTGGCCTTGAACGAAGGGACTCTAGACGAGAATACGCTTCTGACCTTCACCATCAATTTCGAGCCCAATCAGACCGAATTTTCAGAAGCTGCCTACAGCCAGGATTTTCAGAAGGCAATCACCCAGGCCAGCAAGTTCGCCGGTGCGATCATGACTGTGAGGGGACACTCGGATCCGACTCTCACGCTTCTCAATGTAATCAACGCAGGCCTGAAAAAGGGGATCATCCAGAAAACCGGCTCCTCTGGAAACTACACTTACTACCTGAACGGCAAAGTGCTGGATCTTTCACAGACAAAAAATCTGATCGACTCAATCATGTCCGGAGCTTTCGATGGGGTACCTGAATCCAATCCGCGCGACACGATGCAGGCTGCCGTTAATCTGTCCAGGCAGAGAGCAGAGTCAGTGATCAAAGCACTGGAAAAGTTCGCGGAGAAAAAGGGGCTGGCTATAGACAAATCGCAGATCACGCCGATCGGAGTGGGAATCAGGGAGCCCATCATCCCCAAGCCGAAGGACAAGGGAGAAGCCCAGGTTAACATGCGGGTGGAATTCAGGCTGGTCAAAGTTTCCAGCGAAGTTACGAAAGATACTGATTTTGACTTCTAAATCTGGAGGATGGATGACCAGAAACCATTTGCTGGCAGTTTTCCTGCTTTTTTCCTTCTGTGCCAACGCTGGCGGTTCATATCAAGATAATGTGGTGATCGTGCTGGACGCGTCAGGATCCATGAATGATTCCATGAAGGGCGGTGTCAAAATTCAGGTCGCCAAAGACGCCCTCAAACAGGTTCTGCCTACGATTCCCGATACTACAAATATCGGTTTGCTGGTATTTTCAGCGGGTAATTGCAAGGACTGGATCTTTGAACTGGGGCCTAAAGACAATCAGAAGCTGATGGCTGCAATTGATCTCCCCAAACCATACGGAAACACTCCCCTCGGTGAATATATGAAAATCGGGGCTGACAGGCTGCTGGAACAGAGAAAGCTCCAGAACGGATATGGAACATTCAAAATGCTGATCGTGACTGATGGTGAAGCCACCACACCGGAAGTGGTGAAAAAATATCTGCCCGACATCCTGAGCAAGGGCATCACGATCGACGTGATCGGCGTTGATATGAAAGCAAAGCATATCCTGGC
Organism: Candidatus Wallbacteria bacterium; assembly: GCA_028687545.1. NCBI lineage: Bacteria > Candidatus Walliibacteriota > Candidatus Wallbacteria bacterium. Next base: position 4,034 of record JAQTZZ010000036.1, on the reverse strand, counting down.
AAATTCAGCACATTCCTATCGGACAGCCGACAATCCCGAGGAATTGAAAAATGCGATCAGGGAAGTCTTCGCCGAAGTGGGCGGCGGGACAGACACTGCTTCCCTGCAGGAGGCTTTCGCATCCATTGCCCCACTGCCTGACGAGCTGGCCAGGGAAATCGTCAAGAGTTTGAGTGTGAGCGGCAACGAACCGATCGGAGAGAATGCAGCTGTTGAAAATTCAGAAAAAAGTGACCAGCCCGGGTCAGGCAGTTCTCCCGGCAAACAGGTTCGGAAAGTCGATGAAGATAATCCCTGGGCCGTAGTCTTCATGATCATTGTTTTCATGTATCTTTTCCGTAAAATGGGAGGGCGAAAATGAACCCTTCAGGAAGTTCCGACCGATCTGCTGAACGGATCGGGAAAATTTTTGTGCTGTTTCTGATGATTGCAGCTCTGGCTCTGGCTGGAAAAAAATTTATCATGCCCTATTTCAATTCGCAGATTGTGGAAAAAACCTCGACAAAATCTATCTACAGAAAAGAAATCAGAATTGCCCACGATTCATTTCTCGGATATGCGGTACTGCGCTCGGAAGATGTTTTTAAGGAAATGTCTTCCAAGGGTGTGCTGCTGTCCTTTGAAAATGATGAGGCGAATTATCAGAAAAGAATAGAAATGCTCAGGGATGGCAAGGTTGATCTGGCGGTATTCACGATTGACGCATACATCAAATCCGCGTCTGTGACAGGGGGAGACTTTCCCGGCTCCATTATTGCAGTGATTGACGAGACTGTAGGCGCGGATGCCATTGTCTCCTATAAATCAACCATTCCTGCTCTGCCTGATTTGAACGATCCGGGCGTGAAATTTGTCTTCACTCCTGATTCACCGAGCGAAACCCTGGCCAGGATTCTGAAGGCTGATTTCAATCTCCCTCTGCTTTCTGCAAAATGGTACGAAACAGCCAATGGAGCAGAAGACGTTTATAAAAAACTGAGCCAAAACCCCGGCCGGAAAGAAGCTTATGTCCTCTGGGAACCATATGTCTCAAAAGCCCTGGAAAACTCAGCAATCCAGATTCTCTTTGACTCATCCAAAGTGCGTGGTTATATCGTGGATGTATTGATCGCCAACCGGAAATTTTTGATCAATGAGCCGGATCTGCTCAATGATCTTCTCAAGTCATATTTCAAGGCTCTCTACCATTACCAGTCATCACCGGATTTACTGACCGACCTGCTTGTGCACGACGCAAAAAATCAGAACCAGCCCCTGACCCGTGATCAAGCCATTGTAATCTCCAGGAAGATCAGCTGGAAAAACACATTGGAAAATTACGCGCATTTTGGAATCCTTAAACAAAAGACCAGCCTGCTGCACCTTGAGGATATGATCAGAAACATCACCGGTGTTTTAATCCAGACCAATGGGATAAGCAAAGACCCCACTCAGGGTAATGTTGCCACTATTTTTTTTGACGGGTGCCTGAAAAGCCTGCAGCAGGAAAATTTTCATCCTGCCAGAAAGCTCAACATTGTAGCAGACGGCACTTCATCTTCTGAGGAAATTCTCGCAGAACAGGAACCGCTCAGGGAACTTACTGATGAACAATGGTCTCAACTGGTAACACTGGGAGAATTGCGGGTGGAACAGATTGCCTTTGGCAGGGGAAATGCTGAAATCACAGTCAGTTCAAGGTTGTATCTCGACAATCTGGCGGAGCGGCTGAAAACTTATCCCTATTACTATTTAAAAGTCGTCGGGCATTCGATGGCCATAGGCGACAGAGACGCCAATCTGGCACTTTCCTCAAACCGGGCAAAGGCTGCGGCTGATTATCTGCAACAGCACGGGGTTTCTCCACAGAGGCTCAGGTCGATCGGCGCTGAACCTGCTGCCGGCACTGGAGGTTCGGCCCAGTCCGTGACCTTTGAACTTCTTCAGATGGCGTATTAGGCGGACTGTGCAGCATGAGACGGGAATTCACTGCATGTGGTTGGTATGTTAGTATGTTGGCAGGTTAGTAAGTTTATAAGATTGTAATAGTTCAAGCGACGCCTTCTCCTCTTAAAAACTTACCACCTTACTAACTTACCAACTTTTTTGCAAAATGACAGTTTTCTGGTGAAGGTGTTTTCTAAATGTTTAATGACAAGGATTTCCGCAAAAGAGTGTTCCTGAGGATCATGGCAGAACCTGCGAGCCTGTATCCGTCACTCGGAGGATTGAGCCTGCTTCTTCTGCAGTGGGGTTTCAATGTGGGAGAACCTGTGGTGACTTTTCTGGGTCTTGGCAGCCTGATCATCGGGTCAGGAATGTTTGGCATGAATCTGCTCTCCAGCACTAAATTCGCTGAACGGGTCTTTGAAGACATGCGGACTGAAGAACTTGAAGGGAAAGAACATGAACTGGACATACTGGATCAGGAACTGCGCAAGGACAACGACGCCCGCGATGAAAATCTGCTTTGCGAACTGCGGAACCTGAACAGACTGTTGAACGACAAAGCTCTCTGCCAGAAGAAAATCTCATCCATCACCTACAACGTGAACGAGCTCTATGATCATTGCGTCGGGCAGCTGAGGACTAACCTGAATCTGAGAGATGAACTCAGGCTGCTGGATCCTGCTTCAAAAGCTTATGAAGTGATCAGGGACCAGCGGGAGCGGATCATCGGCGATATCGGGCAGACAGTGGAGAATCTCAGGGACAGTCTGACCAAACTGCTGGCAATGGATGGTGAAGACGAGGAGAAATTCGTGGAATTGAACAATGATCTGGCGGATACTCTGGAGATTGCCAGAAAGGTGGATCTGGAGATGGAAGGATTGAAAAAAGGGGAAGGGATCCGCAGGAAGCGGAAAGCGTAAACTGCTTCATTTGAAAATCCATTCGACATGATATAAAATGTGAAAAAAACGGGAGGGATCATGAAGAAAATTCTATTGACCATACTGCTGCTTCAGTTGTGTCCGCTGTTTGCTGAAGGGACCTCTGAAGTGGCTCCAATCACCCCTGTGACGGCACCCAGGCCTGCAAGAATTGAATATCTTGGCATCCTGGATCTGGACGGAGTGAAGTACGGCCGCATTCTGTTTGTGGAGCAGAATGAATATACTCTCTTCAGGGAACGGGATTCCAATGAGATACTCGAAGCCTTAACTGTCGCCACTGATGAACTGACGCTCTTTGACAAAAAACTGAATATGAGACGGTTAGTCCGCAAACTTGATAATGTCGTATTGAACGACAAGGAAGCACTTCTGAAAAAAGCCCTGACCGGCCAGACAGGTATCCAGAAAAAAGGGACGCTGAAGGAATTCCTTTCTACCTACACCAACACCGGACTCCCGATCTATCTCACTCCTGCCATCGCTAAAACTGCCATTGATTTTTCTTTTGAGAAAATTTCTCTGGAAGAATTGCTCAAACAATTCTGCGGAAAGAGCGGGATCAGGATTAAAATCGACACTGATGCTGTTTATCTTTATTAAGGCCGACTTTATATTATCCGGAAGGAGAACACATGTTTGGAGCATTAGGCAAGTTTTTCAGGGCGCTGGGATATCTGGTCACCCTGCAATTCAACAAATTCACTGATGAATTTACGAACAGACCCGGAGTCGTCGGACTCAAGTACGACGAGATCATCAGGGATAAGAAAGGCCGGATCGACGAGTATATCAATGCAGTGACCCAGATTGAAGTCCTGCGGGAAAAAAGCCTGCAGAATCTGAAAAAACTCACCAAGGAAATCCAGGAATCCAAGGAAGAGCTGTCAGCAATCGTGGAAGAAGCGAAGAGCTGCACACCTGAAAGCGATGAGTATGTATCCCTGATGCAGGAATACAATGACATCAAGTCTACACTGGCGGAAAAGGAAGCCAGGATTGCGGACCTGGAAGCCAATGTGAACGCGTATGGCAAGAATCTGCAGGAGCACAAGCTCAACCTGCAGCAGTTGCTGAGGCAGGTGGAAGAGCTGAAAAAGGAAAAGGCTGACACTGTGGCTGATATGATCTCTGCCAAGGAAGAAGAAAAAATGGCCCGTG
>JAQTZZ010000035.1 GCA_028687545.1 Candidatus Wallbacteria bacterium | reverse complement strand
TACAATAATCCCAACTGGATTTTCGGCAGCATCACCTGGACCGGAGCCTCTGACACCAGTTTCGCAACAGCTGGCAACTGGGATAGCGGTGTAACCCTGGGTCAGTACGACAAAGCTGTGATCGCCAATGCCGCAAGGCAGCCGGTTTTGGCTGGAGCGACACAACTGCTTTCCCTGACCATCCAGAGCGGTTCCACTCTCAATCTGAACGGGCAGAGCATTTCAGTTTCAAGCGCTACTGATAACAGCGGCACAATCGAACTGCAGGGCGGTGAGAGCATCGCTTTCACCGGTGGCATCACTACCAACAATCCCACTTCCACAGTGATTTACCATGGTACGCATAATGACACAGCAGACACCTATAATCTTAAAAGCTGGTTTTATAATCACCTGATCATCTCAGGAGCTGAAGATGGTACAAGCAAAGACACATTCAGGCAGCTGGTCGATTTTTCTGTAGGCGGCAACCTGACAGTGGAAAGCGCAATCCTGGACACTCAAAATCACAACCTTAGTGTAACAGGCGCGACCGGAATTGCAGGCACGCTGAATCCAGGCAGCGCAAACCTTACTTTCAGCAGCCTGGCTCTCAGCGGATCTATCGGTTCAGGCACAGGCATCATTACTGATAATGGCGATTTTTCAATGACGAGCGGAACTTACAACGGCGGGAGCGGGAAAAACACTTTTGGCGGAAATCTCACGATTTCCAGCGGCACATTCAATGCCACGAGCGGAACTCTGGAAGTGACTGGAACAGGCAAGACTCTCAACACGGCAGGCGGTTCATACAGCCATAACGGCGGAGTTTTTGAGATTAAGGGAACAGGCATTTTTAATCTTCGCGGCACCAATACCTTCAACCGGCTGGCCTGCTTCAGCGGCGGGAAGACGATCAACTTTGACGCTGCCGGGATTCAGACTGTCGGATCCCTGGTTCTGCAGGGCGCGAGTGGAAATCCGATCAAGATTGTCTCCTCTTTGGACAACAATGCCGCCCGGATCATCGTTTCAACAGGGACAGCGGAATGTGTGCTGGTCAAAGACTCCAACAATACAGGCACACAGATTTACCCAACAGTTTCTTCCAATCTCGGGAACAACTCAGGATGGATTTTCTCAAACAGCGTCGTCTCCTGGAACGGCAGCGTCTCTTCAGCCTGGAATGCCGGGGGAAACTGGAATCTTGGATCTGTCCCGACCGAATACGACAATGTGACTGTGCCGCTCACAGCAAGGCAGCCTGTATTTGCAGGAAATACGAGGATCAGCAGCCTGACCATCGAAGTCGGTGCCACACTCCATGCGAACGGGAAAACCCTGGAAGCGACCTCAGGTTTTGTAACAGCAGGCACACTGGAAATCTCGGGCTCCATCATCGATGCAGGCATTACACAGCCTTCAATCCTTCCAGGCGCTACCATCAAGTATTCCGGCGGGTCAGGCACTCTATACAACTGGCCCTATCAATGCCTCAAACTCACCGGTCCCGGAAGCAGCTATACAGCTCCGGCCGCTCCCCTCAACGTAGCCGGCGGCCTTGTGGTTGAGACAGATACTACGCTGGAAACCAGAGCCGGCCAGACTGTCACAATCACAGGCGAAACAATCATCAGTGGAACGCTGCGGGAAAACGGGACTGATTTGAGATTCAACGGGGACTTCAACTCCAGCGGATGTTTTCTGGGCAGCAGCGGGAGGCACTATTTCTCCGGAAGCTGGACCAATACCGGTGTTTATACTGCCACAGCCGGAACTACCGAAGTGGTCGGGGCAGGGGAAAGCTGGAATCAGCAGAACATCTATCACCACAATCAGGGCGCAGTAATACTTACCGGATCAGCAGGCAATTCCACTTCATTCACTGGTTCCACCGCCTTCCATAGCTTTAACTGCGATGTGCCGGGCAGAATCATCCGCTTTGATGCAGCCGACTCGAAGCTGCAGTCTTTTGATTCCCTGACTCTCACCGGAGCTGTGGGAAGCCTGATCAGTCTTTTTTCCACCATTGAAGGAGATTCGGCAGAGATCAGCGTTGCAGCGGCTGCAGTCAGCTATGTCTTTGTCAAGGATTCCATGAACACCGGGGACTTGATTGTGCCTGTCCATTCTTCGCTGCTGGGTGACAGTTCGGGCTGGGATTTTTCAGGGATTGTCAGTTCCTGGACCGGCGCATCCGACACAGACTGGGCAAATCCAGGCAACTGGTGCGACGGATTTGTGCCCTCTAGTTTCGACAATGCAGCGCTCTCAGCCCTGGCCAGGCCTGTGCTGTCCGCCTCAGCTTCTGTATCAAGCCTGTCCATCGCTGCAGGCGCCACCCTGCGGACAGGGGACCACGCTTTCACAGTCAGTTCAGGAAAAGCATCCTTTATCGACAACGGCACCCTGGAAGTCAGCGCAGGCCAGTCAGTTACCGAACCAACGCTCAACCCTGGCGCTGAAGTCAGATATACAGGCGGCAGCGGTAACCTCAATCACTGGGGATACCGTAAACTGGAGCTCTGCTCTGCCGGACCGTTCCAGCTCAGCGCTGATCTCAGGGTCGCGGAAACTTTCGAAATTGCCTCAGGCACTCTCAGCACAGGCCTGTTCAATCTTGAGGTCAGCGGGGATTTCAGCAATGCAGGGAGTTTCAGCGGCGGAGCCTGCAGTCACCTGTTTTACGGGAACTGGACGAACAGCGGGACATACACTGCAGCTGCCAGTACAGTTTTCACAGGCGAAGTCACTGCTGCGAACTGCGGCACGTTCAGTCATAACAGCGGGACAGTGGAAGCGGCAGGGGCCGGGAATTTCACGCTGAACGGCAGTTTTGATTTCAATAACTTCGTTTGTACTGTCCCGGCAAAGACTTTGCTTTTCCAGGCCGGCTGCACATACGGGATGGCTGGAGCGCTCAAGATTGTCGGCGGTAATGCCAATCTGATCCGCCTGCGGAGCTCGAGCCTGGGAGTAAGTTTCAGCATCAATGATTGCGGTACAGAGGAAATTTCCTATTCCGATGTATCAGACTGCTCTGCAGTCAACGGAATTACAGCGCATCACAGCAGGGATTCAGGCCACAACAGCAACTGGACCTTCTCTATTTCCACGCTGACCTGGAACGGCACTGCTTCTGACGGGTGGTTCGAGCCGTCCAACTGGGATCTTGGCTATCTTCCCAACATGACAGACAGGGTCGTGATCCAGCCGGCTGCGAATCAGCCGAAACTTACCGCTGAGGTTGAAATCGACAGCCTGGAGATCCAGGCTGGAGCCAGCCTGATACTGAACGGCAATTCACTTGAGGTCACTGAGGGATTCCATAATAACGGTACCCTGGAACTGAACGGCGATGAAGGGTCCGTCCATTTCGCCACAGGCAATGATGCTGATTCTGGGAAGACCAGATTTGTGAAGGATACTGGAACTATCACGATCAAGGATCTTGCGAATTATCATCATCTGGTCTTCGCATCTGCCGGCGACGCCGAATTCAGGCTTCCTGCAGATATCGTTGTCAATTCAACCCTGGAAGTGCAGTCCGGGTTGCTCAACCAGAATGGCAGGCAGATCACGCTTGCAGCCGGCGGAACAGTAGAGAATGACTCCAGTTTCATCGCCATGTCGGGAAATTTAAACTGCCTGGGAAACGCGAGTTTCCTGGGAGCTTGCGACATCAGTTTTCATGATCTGACTGCCGCAACAGCCGGCAGCAGTCTGATTTTTCAGGCAGGCAGGACTTACAATATCGGGGGTGGCCTGAGAATCACCGGCACTGCTGGCCATCTGATCAGGATTCTCTCCACCAGTCCTGGTGGCAGATTCTATCTCGGCGATTCAGGGACTGAAGAGATAAATTTCGTGGATCTGCGGGACTGCACTGCTGTCAATGGAATCACAGCTTACACCAGCAAGGATTCAGGCAATAATTCCGGCTGGACTTTTGTTTCGACCGGCCTGACCTGGAACGGAGCGCTGGGAACCGACTGGGGAACAGGAGGCAACTGGAGTTTCGGCTATGTACCGAATGTCAACGATAAGGTTGAGATCCCGGCTGCAGCAAACGATCCTGTGCTTTCCAGCAATACGACTGTCAGCAGCCTCACGATCGAGACAGGTGCAGTGTTAAGCCTGGGCGGGAAAAATTTTACCGTCAGCGGAGCTTTTGAAAATCAGGGTACTCTACAAGCGTTTGGAACTGAATCAGTGACACTGGACAATGATTTCAACTCAGGCCTGGTTAAATTTATCGGAACCGGCGGGAATATTGTGATTCCCGGGCTCAGGAATTATTACAATCTGGAATTCTCCTCTCTGGGGAATGCCACATTCGAGCTGCCAGTCGGGATCACTGTGGAAAACCGTCTGACATTGACCAGCGGAGCTTTCAGCCCGCATGGAGCTGATCTGATTCTTGAACCCAATGCTGCAATCACCAATAACGCCTGTTTCGTGACTCCTGCTTCCGGTTCTGTGATCTGCAGAGGCAGCGCTACTTTTAACGGGACCGCTGGGATCGGGTTTTATTCGCTCTCCTGCCTGACTCCAGGCAGCCAGCTCAATTTTCTCTCAGGCAAGACATACGGCCTGAATGGAACTCTCTCCATCGCAGGCTCAGCGGACAGCCTGGTTAAATTGAGAAGTTCTGTCCCTGGTTCAAGATTCACGTTCCAGGATAACGGCAGCGAAGAAGTGTCTCTGGCTGATGTAGCGGATTGCGCGGCAGTCAACGGCATCATTGCAGAGTCCAGCCTGGATTCAGGCAATAACCAGAACTGGATCTTCAAATACTTCAGGGCATGGAACAGGCTGACGCTGAATCCTGGGTTTTCTCCAAGGTCACAATCAGCCTGCGCTGTGTTCAACGACAGGGTCTGGCTGATCGGCGGCAGCTCGGCGAGCGATGTCTGGAGCTCAGGCGACGGATCTGCCTGGACCTGCGAAGTGGCGGGCGCTCCATTCGGCCCGAGAACCGGGCATGTCTGCCTTGCTTTCGATAACCAGCTCTTTGTGATCGGCGGCGAAGGCTGCAGTGATGTCTGGGCTTCAGAAGACGGCAGAAACTGGGTTCAGAAGTGCCGGAACCTTCCTTCCGGAGTGATCAAGGATCATGCCGCTGTTGTCTTCAACAACAAGCTCTGGCTGATCGGCGGTGACGGCAACGGCAGCCGGGTCTATTGCTCGGCTGACGGGAAAAACTGGGAAACAGCCGTCGTCTCAGGCCAGTTCGACAGCCATAAGAAGCATTCCTGCGCAGTCTATAAAAATAAAATCTGGCTGTACGGCGGGGATGCGAACCAGGATCTCTGGAATTCCGCTGACGGCTGTCTCTGGACAATGCAGATGAATAACGGCCTTCCCAGGAGGACTGAAATCAGGGGCGGACACGCAGGGATAGCATTCGACGATCTGCTGTGGGTGATCGGTGGCAATGATATTTACGGAAATCCGAAGAACGACTTCTGGCATTCCAGCGATGGAATCAGCTGGATCGAAGAAACAGCCAGCGGATTTTCACCCCGCACTGAGCTGTGCTGCGTGGCATTCCAGGGCAGGATCCTGGCGATTGCGGGGCACACTGACCAGGATATCGACACCAGCGAAGTCTGGCAATCCCCCAGCCTGTTTAAAGACACACTGAGATTTCCTGTGAACACCGTTCTTTCCACCACTGAAGTCACTCTGTCTGAAAGCCAGTCTTTATCCCTCCAGCAGACTGCTGAAATCTATTTCAGCGATGGTTCTCACCTCAGCGGAGATCTTTCATGGTCGCTCGAACACGGCAGCGGCGACCTCAACGGCTTCATATACTCAGCACCGGGCAGCTGCGCGACAGCTGAGCTTTCAGCGGCCTACACTTACCAGACAGAGACCTTCAGACGCAGCCTGGCAGTATATACCAGGGTGAAAGTGCCTGCCTCATTCAGCCTGAAAACAACGGAAATCACCCTTTGTACCAATCAGTCCTGCCTCCTTGAACCCACTACTGAAGTCATTTTTATCGACGGCTCCAGATCGGTCTGCAGCCTGAACTGGTCGATCAAGTCAGGATACGGGACCATCGGCAGCGGATCTTACTTTGCACCCGGAATCCCCGGGAACGCGGAGCTGACAGCCGGATATACCTTCAATTCTGTAACCGCAGCCCGGACCCTGACTGTGCACATTTTGAGCCAGGGATCCGACTGGATCAGCGCCAGGGAGGATCCGGGCTTCAGTCCAAGGATCAGGGCTGCAGGTTCGGCTTTCAACAACAAGCTGTGGGTGGTCGGCGGCAGCTCGACGAGCGACGTCTGGAGTTCGGCTGACGGCTGGAGCTGGACCTGCGAAACCTCGAGCGCACAGTTCGGGGTCCGGAACGGGCACACCTGCCTGGTTTTTAACGGCAGGCTGTGGGTGATCGGCGGCAGCGGCTTCAAGGATGTCTGGAGTTCTGTTGACGGCAGGACCTGGAATCTATCCACCTCCAATATGCTGAGCGGCAATGTAGGCTATCATTCCAGCGTGGTTTTTAACGGGAAAATGTGGATCATCGGCGGTGAAAACAATGATTCCAGGGTCTGGTATTCTTCAGAAGGAGTACTCTGGAATTCAGCCACCATCACAGCCCAGTTCGGACACAGGGTCGGGCATGCCAGCGTAGTCTTCAACAACAGGATCTGGGTGATCGGTGGAGACGGCTGTGCTGATGTCTGGAGCTCGGCTGACGGCATATACTGGACACAGGCTGTGCTCTCCGCTCCGTTTGGAGTCAGGACAGGTCATTCCTGTGTAGTATACAATGACAGGATCTGGCTGATCGGCGGCGGGCCTGACTCGAGCACTCCTCTCAACGACATCTGGTATTCCACGGATGGAGCGAACTGGGTTAAATATCAGGAAAACGCCGGGTTCAGCCCAAGGACCGGCCAGACTGCAATTGCCTTCGGAGGATACATCTGGGTGATCGGCGGGGGAGACACAGGCAGCACAGGAGCCAGATCCGATGTCTGGTATTTCAAAACAGCAGCAGAGCAGGGCGCTTCTTCGAATCAGATCCCCCTGAAATCCGGCTGGAATCTGATTTCTCTGGGCCTGACCCCTCAGCAGGGAAGCATAGAGGTGATTTTCCGTGATCTGACCAGGCTGAGATATGTGATGGGATTCATGCGTAACCCGACTGACCTTCAAAACGAAGGTTTCAAGACTTATATGAACATCGATAATCTCAGGCAGTTCAGCACTCTGCTCACCATGGACGGATATCACGGCTACTGGATCTACATGACAGGAGACGAGACCCTGGAAGTTTCAGGGGTTCCGATCCAGACGGACAGCCGGATCAACCTGTTTGCCGGCTGGAATCTGGCTGGCTACTGGATCGATAAAAAACCTCTTCCACAGCAGCTCAGCCAGACCTACACTGTGATCGATTCGATCTTCAATGCTCCGCTGGTGAATGGAGCAAGCGCCAGATACATCATGGGTTTTTATCGCACAACAGTTGACGGGCCTGAAGGATTCCGCACTTTCATGAACACCGGCAGCATCGGGTTTTCCACCTTGAATTCCCTGACTCCCTGCCAGGGTTACTGGATTTTCATGATCGGGAACGGAACCCTTGATTACAGTTACAGGATACAGAATTGAAGATCTGGATTTTATTATTTTTTGCAGCTGTCACTTCGGTTTATGCAGGCTCTGAAACCGCAGCCAGGCAAGTGACTGTCTCAACAGCCGAAGCAGGAACCGGAATGGCCGTTGAAATAACGCCTGAGGTGAAGATGGAGTTCTGCTTCATACCTGCGGGGAAATTCTGGATGGGAAGCCCTGCCGGACAGGGAGAGAACGACGAACATCCCAGCCATGAAGTAAACATCACGAAAAGCTTCTGGATCGGGAAATATGAGGTGACCCAGGCCCAGTGGACTGCGGTGCTTGGATCAAATCCATCCTGTTTCGAGGGGATGCAGAAGCCGGTCGAACTGGTCTCATGGGCTGACTGTCAGGAATTCATCAAAGCCCTGAATCTGGCTGGAAAGGGAACTTATCGTCTGCCCACTGAAGCGGAATGGGAATTTGCCTGCCGCTCTGGCAGCAATACATTGTATTACTGGGGAGATAAGATCAAGGGGGATTACTGTCTGTTCAGTGACTTGAATTTTGATGAAACCCAGGATGTAGGGCAGAAGCTGCCAAACGGATGGGGTCTCTACGACATGAGCGGCAGCGTCAGGGAATGGTGTGCTGACTGCTATTCCCCTGAATATTACTCAGGCAGCCCGAAAAACGATCCTCCAGGCCAATACCTGGACGACAACCGGGTGATCAGGGGCGGTTCCTGGCGCAGCTTCGCACGGTGCTGCAGATCAGCTTTCCGCGATTCGCTCGTACCTACTGGAAAATGCGATGACCTCGGCCTGCGCCTTGTCTATACTCCGTAAGATATTTCAGTCATCCGGAAAAAATGCAGGTGCAGAGGTCTTTGTGGGCTGTGACCCAGTTTTTTACAATCAGAGCCCGCTCCAGCATGAATCTGGGGTCTTCGGCTTGCAGGGATTTAGCCTCAGAATCATTCCGCCTGCCTGTGAATCTGCCGTGTTCGAACAGCAGGCTGAAATCAGCAAATCTGATTTCCAGGTTCTGCTGCCTGAAATTCCGGATAAAGACCTGGGCCTGGCAGAATCTTTCGCAGAATTCAGACAATTGTTTCAGCTTCTCTGCCAGTTCGAATTCCTGCTTTTCCGAATGGGCCTGCATCCTCTCTTCAATCCTGCTGCGGATCAACCCGGAGCTGCCATTTAAAAAATCGGTCGCCTGGCTGCTGATTTCCTGATACTGCTCTCTGCTGATCTTTTGAAAACAGGGACCTGAGCATTTCCCGATCCCATAATAAAAACATCTGTTTGCCGGGACATCGCTGACGCAGTTCCTGAATTTCAGATTAGCAGAGCAGATTTCCCGGATCTGTTCAGCCAGGAACCTGTCCTTAAAGGGGCCGAAATACTCAGCGTAATTCCCTGCATCATTCAATCCTATGATGCGGAGACATGGAAATGATCCGCAAGTCATTGCAAGATAAACATATTCTGAGCAGTTCTTCTGTTTGATGTTGTAAAGCGGACGATGCTTCTTGATCAGGGAATCCTCAAGCAGCAAGGCTTCAAGTTCGCATTCAACGGTGATTGTTTCGATCCGGCTGACTTTGATCTTCTTCTTCTGTGCGACTGTTTTATCCCTGGGTGTGCTGAAATAACTGCGTACCCTGTTCTTCAGATTCACGGATTTCCCAATATAAATTATTTTATCTGTATTTCCGTAGAAGATATAGACACCAGGTAGTTCGGGTAAAGCGGGAAGTTTTTCAGATTCAGGCAGAACACAGCCATCGCTCTGGATGCCTTTTTTATAGTAGATTTTGCGATTGAGCTGGATTATCATCTGATCAGGCGCAGCTTCTTTGATGATTCCGGAATCCGGGATATTTTCGCATGATATCCGCACTATCGAGCGGCAGGGGAGACTTTCGAACATCTGCTTAAACCTGGATTTGAGATCAACCGGGTCAGAGCTATTCAGATCCAGACTGATCATTTCCCTGGCAGGCAGAGGACTGAATTCGTATTTCAGGCTTGGGAGTTTCTCCTGCTCCAGTTCCAACAGGTAAAATCCTTTCTGCTCGTTTTTTTCAGCAAATGAAGTGCGTTCTATTGATCCGGCATAAATCACAGGGATCAGCCTGTCGCCTGACTGATGCGCAAGCACTTGAGACCTGTGGATGTGGCCTGCCAGAATGCAGTCATATCCGTCAGGCAGATCGCAGGCTCTGATCACATCCGGTCCATACCTGAAGGTAAAGTTTGAAGGTCCGACCTGCGCTCCTTCAATTGATTCATGCAGGCAGAGCAGATTGAAGTCAGCCTTGACCTGATCCTGTTTGAAAGCTGCAATGATTCCGCTGAACTTGTCTCTGACCCCGTTCCCAATGAAAGGAATCCCGTCAATCCTGAGGCTTAGATTTCTGATCTTCAGCCTGATTGACTCAGGAGCAGAAAACACATGCAGATCAGGATGCTGCAGCAGGAGAGAGAGAGGCAGGCGGGAGCGTTCATGATTGCCTGGAATGATCAGAAATGGAATCCTGTGCCTCATGAAACGCGAAAGCATTGAAAAGGCCATCTGTTCGATTTTATTGGAAATTTTACTTCTAAAAAAGAAGTCGCCGCCATGAATGATCAAGTCTGCTGATCTGTCAACCGAAATCTGCAGGGCAAGTTCGAAGTTATCGAAAAAATCCTTGCCCCTGCGGCCCTGGTGGTTTTCAGACCTGACAGGATAGTCAAAGCCAAGGTGCGTATCTGATAAAAAGGCGATTCTGAGCAGGCTGTTTGCAGGCATGTACAAATGATAACCATGATCAGAGAAAATGTTAATTTAAAATTAATCTAGTGGCGAACCACTGGGTCTCCCGGTGCTGCTTGACATCTTTCTCTTTTAGAGTAATAATATAAATAAGTGAGCGTTCATTCAATAAAAAAGGGGGTGAATGCCTTTGGTTCAGAAAGCATGATCATGTCAGATCTGCTTGTGACAATGTCTTATTTTCTGAAGAGGAGGGTAACATGAACTGCCCATTCTGCGGAAAAACGATCGAAATTTACACAGAGCGCTGCCTATCCTGCGGACGAAGCTTTGACTCTGAGTTTATCAAAAAGCTCAGGAGCGAGTATGAAATGGATGATTTCAAGCTGGAAATAGCACTGGGCCAGAAATGGCTTCTGATCATCGGCATTGTGACAATGATTTTCGGTATCGGGTTTTTTCTGAAATATTCGATCGAACAGGGCTGGATCCCTCCTGAAGGAAGAATCGCGCTGACTTACTTCTGGGGGCTGGCATTTGTAATTGCAGGCAACTTTTTCAGGAGCAGAGGAATGAGTGCTTACGGACAACTGATCGTCGCAGCAGGATCAGTTGTGCTCTATTTTGCGACCTATGCCGGATTCCATATTTATCATCTTTTCCCGGCAGGGCTGTCATATCTGCTGATGGCAGTTACAACAGCCCTGGTCACCGGCCTGGCAGTTGCATATGACAGTTATGGCCTGGCTTTGCTTGGTTTCCTGGGTGGTTTTTTCACTCCAGTGATGCTCTATTCAGACAGTGATTACTACGCTGCAAACCTTGCTTATCTCGCGATTTTGAATCTTGGAATTCTCGGGATCGCATTTTACAAGCGATGGGGCAGTCTGAACACGATCGGGTTCATCTCAACTTATCTGCTTTTCTCGATCTGGTTTATGAATAATTATGGTCCTGAGGATTTCTGGCTCACTGTCCTGTTTCTGAATGTTTACTATCTGATTTACAGTGTTTCGCCATACCTGAACGAATTCATTCTGGGAAGTAAGGAAAAAGCTGCAGGCACAGGCTTGATCATGACCAACTCGTTCCTCGCTTTCGGTTACAACTATTACATGATCAGCAATTTTCTGCAGCTGGAATACGTCGGCATAGTTTGTCTGCTCTATGCCATGACATTTTTCCTGATGGCTCTGCACTCATATTCTTCAGGCTTGAAAAACAGCGCTGCTTTCGCCAATTTCACAGCCAACTGCGCACTGTATCTGCTGATAGCCGTTCCTGTCGTATTTTCCAGCCACTGGGTCACTATTTTTTTCTCTGCACAGGCTCTGGTGCTTCTGTATCTAGGAAGACAGCTTTCTCTGCCCGGATACGTGGTCAGCGCACATGCGCTTCTTGTTTTCACGCTCTTCCAGTTCTTCACATACGATTACAGCGAGATTTTCCGGCTGCAGCCCACTGACCTGTGCTTCACTGACGGATACATGCAGCAGTTTGGAGAGCGCTTCTGCACCTCTGGCCTGCTTTTATTTGTGCTCTATCAGTTCGCCGGATTTTTACGCTCTTTCCATCATGAGGACGTCCAGGCCGGTAACCCTGAACAGCTGTACAGCGGATACTCCGCTTTCTTCACTGTATTCTGCCTGGTACTGTTCGCTGTTCTCAATATCGAGACCTCGGCCTGGTTCCACGATTTCATGTCTGCAGGCAGAGTCACAGCCTTTTCAGTAGTCTGGTCCCTGTATGCCGCAGGACTGATGCTTTACGGGATTTTACAGGATGTCGTGATTCTGCGCAGGGTCTCTCTCGCGATTCTGATGCTGACCCTGATCAAAGTTTTTCTGATCGACATTTCGCACATCAGCACTCCGTTCAGGATTCTGTCTTTCATCACTCTGGGCCTGGTACTGATAGTCTCTTCTTACCTGTACACTGCTTTTGAAAAAAAGATCATGCCTAAAATGCCATGGAGCGAAACATGATCAGGCTGCTTGCGATTCTGATTCTCTGCTGCCTGTGGCCTCTGGCTGCAGGCAGCCGGGAATCTGTGAATGTGGCAGGGAGCTGCCGGAATGTCACATCGACTTCTGAATCCGCTCTTGAGCCACCTACCTCTGAAATCATGCTGACTGCAGTGGACAGGGTTGTGCAGGACAAGCCGCTTCTGATCTGCCTGATGCTCCTTCTTATCGCTGGAATCGGAACCAGCCTTTACAGGATTTCCGGGATCAATGAAAAAGGCAGGGAAAAACAGGATTGCGGAGTGCGGAAATAAAGAGTTCTGACGTTTCTGCAAAATGGAACAAGATGCCGCTTGAAAGGCGGGGTTGACGCATTGACATAAGTCGATTCGCGGATAAGATTAAATTAAGGGGCAAAGACCTCTGGAAAAGCAAAAGTATAAGGGGGACTGTATGTCAAAAATCATCATCGCAATCCTGATCGCTCTATTCACAATCTCTGCCTATGCCGAAGGATTCAGGCTGGGAATTTCCGACTCAGCAGTCACGTCCATCATGAGTGAATCCTGCATTCAATACAATGGAACAGCTAAAGACCCTAAGATCACTTTCCTGCAGAACGGAACTTTTGATTATGAATTTACAGCCAATATGCTCGGCGAGCGGGCCATGAAGATCTCCGGTGATATCGTGGTTAACAGCGACGGCTCTCTGACCATCAGATTCTCGCAGTTTCTCAGCAATGGAACCCAGCTCGGCCCGGTGCAGATGAAAATCGCCATGAAACAGCTGGTGTCTGAAACCAACCGGATCGCCCAGGAATCAGGCGCCAAGTACCAGGTGGAGCAGGTAACTGCATCAGGGTGTAAGGGAGCAGTCAAACTGGTGATGGCTGCATCTCCGGTTCAAGTCGCAACTTTAAAGCAGGCAAAAATTATTGATGGCTACCTGATGCTGTCTGACAGTGAGATTAATGGAACACCCAAGGGAGCTGATATCGAATATACGGTCAGCGAGACTTTGATCAATAAAGCGCTCTCTGCAGTGATTCCTCAGCTCTCGGCAGGCAATCTCTCAGCCCTGAAACTGGTAATCGACCCTGCGCAAGTGAAAACTGAAATCACAACCAAAGACAGCAAAAAAGTCAAGATCAATTTCGCAGTGGCTGTGCCTGATCAGAATCGCCTGGAGCTGACTGCCTCAGGACTTGACCCGCAGGCTGACGCAGAGCAGATACTCAAGAACGCCCCGGATTTTGTGAATGCTCTGATCACACTTGGCCAGAATCCAGGTTCCCAGTCCGCCTTCAGTCTGGAAGGCCTGAAAATAGTCGGAAAGCTCGATGGCCTGATCAAGCTGCCAGGCAAACTCAAGGCAGGGCTGACTACAGTTCAGCTCAGCCAGGGTTCTCTGACAGCCGGCATCATGATCAACTGACATTAAGTTTGTAAGTCTGGTAAACAGGGGATTTGTGCTCTAATCAGCTCAAATCCCTTTTGCTGCTCCTGATTTGAAATTTACCGGATTCATCGTCAATCTGAGTATCTCAGACAACCGATTGCTGACATAAATGTGCAGTTTTGCGTTACTAGGGATATAATACCTGTAATCAAGCTAAGACCGGAAAAGGAGTTCAATCATGGCTAAGATACTGGGCAGCCTGAAACCGCAGCCGCTCTGGGATATTTTCGAATCAATCTGCAAGGTGCCGCATCCGTCCAAACATGAGGAGAAACTGATTAAATTCATTCTGGAGTTTGCAAAAGAGCATCAGATCGAAGCATTCCAGGAAAAAAGCGGGAATGTAATTATGCGGAAACCTGCAGCTCCAGGTATGGAAAAACTGAAAGGCGTGATTCTGCAAAGTCATCTGGACATGGTACCCCAGAAAAACAGCGATTCCAGCCATGATTTTTACAAGGACCCGATTGTACCGAGAATTGAAGGCAGGTTTGTCAAAGCTACAGGCACTACTCTCGGCGCTGACAACGGGATCGGCATCGCCGCTTCGCTTGCCCTGATGGCCTCGAAGAACATCAACCATGGCCCGCTGGAATGCCTGATGACATTTGACGAAGAATCAGGCCTGACAGGCGCCTTGAAACTGGAAAGCGGAAGCTTGAAAGGCAAAATTTTATTGAACCTTGACTCTGAAGCTCATGGGGAGCTTTTCATCGGCTGCGCAGGCGGGCAGAACACCACAGGCAGGATCAGATACAAGGTAGAGTCTGCAGGCAGCAACATGAAGGCATTCCACCTCGCTGTCAAAGGCTTGAAAGGCGGCCATTCAGGAGTGGACATCCACCTGGGCCGCGGCAATGCGATCAAGCTCATCACCCGGGTGCTCTGGAATGCTGCCAGGGATTTTGGTATCAGGATCACAGAGCTGAAAGGCGGCACTCTGCGTAACGCGATCCCACGTGAGGCGTTCGCCCTGGTCGCTGTACCAGCTGAAATGCAGAAGGGTTTTTCAGAATTCGTCTCCAGATTCGCGGATACAGCCGCCCTGGAACTGGCTGCTGTCGACCCTGGCGTCAGCATCACGATGGAGCCGGCCCCAATGCCTGACAATGTGATAGTAAAAGTCAGCCAGAAGAAGATCCTGAATGCCCTTTACTCCTGCCCGAACGGCGTGTTCAGAATGAGCTCCGAGATGGAAGGGCTGGTGGAAACTTCGAATAATCTCGCGATGGTCAAAGCGGAAAAAGGTGAGTTTCAGATTGCCACACTGCAGAGAAGCTCTGTGGATTCGCAGAAGGACGATATAGCTTTCATGATCGCAAGCGTGCTGGATCAGGCTGGCGCTAAGTATGACAGCAGCAGTTCTTACCCTGGCTGGAAACCGGATCTGAATTCTGAAATCCTGGATCTGATGAAAAAAGTCTTCAAGAAGATGTATGGCACAGAACCTGGCGTAGCTGCGATTCACGCAGGCCTGGAATGCGGGCTGTTCAAATCCGTTTATCCGCACTGGGACATGATTTCCTTCGGACCCTCGATCCATTCCCCGCACTCGCCTGATGAGAGTGTGGAAATCGAGTCAGTCGGGAAGTTCTGGGATCTGCTGATAGAAACTTTGAAGAATATCCCAAAGAAGAGCTGAATTCAGTTTCAGATATCTTCCAGAATCCGGCTTGGGAGTAGACAGCCCATCAGATCAGAATGCCTCAATGCTTGTCTGCTGGAATGGATTCCACCAGCTTTTCAATCGCTGATACTATCATCAGTTCAGCTTCACCTCTCGGTTTTTTAGATTCATTCAGGGTTTTCCGGCGTACTTTGAGCCAGGATTGGCTGCAATTTTCATTGGATGCGATCATTTTCAAGGCATCTAACCCGATCAGGGAAATTTTTCGCAAGCTTTCTGATAAAGGTTTGATTTCCCGGAGAACCGGGTTTTTATTAATCACAGGCAGGAGCAGAGCGTGGTTTTCAGCCCAGAGTTTGAAACTATCCGTGATTTCCAAAGCCAGAGCCTGATCTTTGCTTTTCAGGAAGTGGTCTACCTCATTCCTGAACTTTCTGGCTGCAGGAGCGTCAGGGACTGCGGTGTCCACAACCCTGGTCAATGGAGTAGTGCTGCTGTATTTAGTACCAAGAGAATGCCGCTTGTATTCCTTGACAGGCTCAATCACGTCGATCAGCACTTTCAGATTAGCGGTTTCGGCTCCACCACAGAGCCTGCGCATGAACATTTCCTGGTTTTTCCGGTGAGTCAAACCGATTTCTTCCAGCTGCAGGCTGACAATCTCGAGTCTGCGATACATTTCAGCCAGATCGCGGACATTTTGAGGGGACCAGAATCGCTCGGCAATCGCGGCAGTTCTGGGCCAGATCCTGGAATCTATGTTGTCAGGAGATACCAGTTCGCTCCACATCGTGGCTTCGCCGCCTAAAATGAACTTCTTTTCTTCATCAGTCAGAGTCAGGCTTGCTGGAGCCGGATCATTCAGATAATGAAATTCAGCAGACTGGATCAGGTCTATGTAATACCCGTTGGACAGCAGGCTGTAATAACCAAGTTTTGCTGATTCTGCAAGGGATTTCTGGCCGCGCCAGGACTGGACAACTATGGTTTTCGGAAGGTCAGGCTGGAAAATCTCGTCCCAGCCGATCATTTTTTTGCCGTATTTAGTTAAAATCGCGAGCAGGCGTTTGTTGAAATAGGCTTGAAGGCTATGCCTATCCTTGAGCTGATTTTTAACCATGAAATCCTGGATCTGCTGATTCGCTGCCCATTGCCTGCCATTATTTTCATCTCCTCCGATGTGCAGATACTGATCAGGAAACAGCGCTGACATTTCCGCGAAAAATTTATCAAAAAAAGCATAAGTTTCTTCCAGGCTGGGGTTGAAAGTCGGGTTAAAGACTCCCCATTTCCTCTCTATCGCATATGGACCAGGTGCACTCGCGAGCTCAGGATGAGCAACCAGCCAGCTGGTGGAATGACCTGGCAGGTCGAATTCAGGGATCACCCTGATCCCTCTCATGGCAGCATAGCTGATCAGATCCCTGATCTGATCCTGGGTGTAGTAATTGCCGTCAGAACATAAACGATGCAGTTCAGGCAGAGTCAGGCATTCCACCCTGAAGCCCTGATCATCGCTTAGGTGCAGGTGCAGCACATTCAGTTTGAGGGAAGCCATGGCATCCAGATTGCGCTTCAGCACTTCCAGAGGCATGAAATGCCTGCTCACATCTATCAACAGGCCTCTCCAGGGAAACCGGGGTTTGTCATTGATGGTAATTTCAGGAAAATAGTAATCCTGTTCGTCGGATGCGAGAAGCTGGAGCAGGGTTTCCAGCCCATGCAGAGCTCCCAGTTCAGTCGGGCTCTGGAGTATGATTTTACCTGGATTGACAGTCAGGCTGTATGATTCGTCCTCAAACAGTTCAAGTTTGCCAGGCTGATCGCAGGTAATGTTGAAAACGGAATTGACTGCAGGAGAGCCTGAAAAGGCAAATCCGGTTCTGCCTGAGAGACGGGCGAGCATTCGCTTTACTCCCTCAGAGACTATCTCTCCTGCAGCACCGCTAGGAGCGACTGTGAACCCCTGACTCAGCCTGAACTTACCGCTTCCGGATTTCTGCTGGTCAGGTACAGGCATCAGATTGTTGGCAGACAGGGAAAAAGTCAAAATGCTTGCCATTACAACTAAAATTCCGATTCCAGGTATTCCGGATCTCATGCTGCCTCCAATTCGAACCATTCAATATGTTGAGCACAAATCTTCTGATTTGCTGGAAATGATTGTATTATACAAAAAATTCACAATTCTTTCCTGCAGAACAATACTGCAGTGGATACTGGCTGTGGTTGAGGCTGTCTGAAAGTCAGAGCAGAAAGTTGCTGCGGGTTTTAATTTTCCGGGTATAATTAAAATTGTAAAAGCATAAAAATAAAAGTATAAGAGCAACAAGAGTATGGGGGGAGTATGAAATCTAATCAGCTGTTCATCGTTCTCCTGGTCATCATTTTCACAGCAACATCCCTTGCTGCAGGTGGCATCCAGTCCATGCTGACAGAATACGCATCAGTCTCTGGAGCTAGAATCGCGATGCAGGCAGCAGTCGAGCAGGGTCTGGCCAATGAGGCTGACCTCGCTGAACTTTATCAGGCTGAAGAAAATCTGGGCCGCGAAATTGAAGAGCTGCTCAAGCAGGACAGCGATGTGGCTCAGGAAGTTTATCGCTACCTGGTGGCAGGTTCCACCCGTTCCCAGCTTCAGATCTACAAGCGCTTTTTCGCAGTGGGAAATCAAAAAGGCGAGCGCCTGTTTGAACTGGCCTCTGAGAGAGTAAAAGAAGCGCAGCTTGAAGAATTCGACAATCCGTTTGAAGGATATGCCACTGCAGGCGGTGCCTGCATCTTTACTGACCCTGACTTCGCATCCACAAAGACCTTTGCCAGGAGCGGAGACAAACTTACAGTGACCGGAGTTTCAGGCAGTTTCTACCGTGTATCTGTCAATGGCGCTACAGGGTTCATCCATGAAAGCCAGCTGGCTGCCGGATCAGATGAAGCCGCTTTCCTGGTAGATAAAGGATATAGAGGACAGACAGGCACTGTGACAGCTTCCAGCCTGAATGTCAGGAAGGGTCCGGGCACTCAGTACGCCATTGTCTGCAGCCTCAGTAACGGTACAGTTGTCACAATCCTTGAAACCCAGAGCGGCTGGCACAAGGTCAATGCACCCAATGGAAAAACAGGCTGGGCTGCAGGCAATTACATCAAGATTACAGATAACAATGTTCCTGACAACAATGTTCCAGATAACAACAATAACGATGTTGTACCTGGCGGGGACATTCCCCCGAATCTCGGGGCTTTCAAAAAGATCGACAATCAGAAGCCGACTTATTACTGCACTGCCAGAGAGGCTGAATTTTCAGGCGGGGGCAGCAAGCAGATCATGTCCACCTCAGGCAAAGTGATTGCCACTGTCTGCGGCAAGTTCTATAAAGATCTCTGCATGGAAGGCAGCGGAATCCTCAATGACAACCGTTGCGTGTCCTGGGTGGCCAATTACAAGTTCCAGGTCGCTCCCGCGGGCTGCAAAGGCATCACAGCAAGCGGCAAATGGGTGGTGACTTTCCATACCCTCGCAGTCAATAAAAAGGAATTACCTTTCGGAGGCGTTTATTACATCCCGAAAACCAGAGGCATGAAAATGCCGAACGGCGAAACCCATGACGGCTACTGGTTCGCCCATGATACTGGCGGCGCTTTTACGAGCGCCCACAACCGTATCGACATGTACACAGACCAGAGGAAATGGGTCAACTGGATGGAATCGAACCTGGTCGGTTCCCTGAAACCGCTCGAAGTCTGGCGCGTTGACAATGCAACCAAAGAACAGGTATACGCAAAATACAAGCAGTTTCTCGGTAAGTAAACAGTGAAAATCCTGATCATGCTCTTGACTGCCTCAATCTTCAGATTGCAGGCAGTTTCTTTTAGGATTGATAATATCTGCAGCATCCTTTCACCCGTATTTCAGGAAGTAATTGAAAAGGAGCAGGCACAATGAAACTGGCAGACATAGACAGGAACACTGAACCTACCTTTTTCCGCTGTATGCATGACGAGCGGCCGGAAAACCCGGAAGTGATCTCTCTGCGCCGCAGCTGGTACGCCCGTTTCAAGGATAAAGGCCTGCGCACCAAAGTGTTGCTGCGCGAAGACGGCAGGGTTGTAGGCTTGACCCAGTATCTGCCTGTGGAACATTCTCCGCTTACTGGCAGGGATCTGTTCGTGATTCTCTGCATAGCTGTGCATGGATACGAACACCTGGTAGGCAATCAGCAGGGAAAAGGCTATGGCAGATTCATGCTGGACTGCATCGAACAGGACGCAAGGGCGGCAGGCGCCAAAGGGATTGCTGCCAGGGCAGACCAGCTGCCTGATTATCCGCAATGGAGCAGCGCTCCGTTTTTTGAACACATGGGATATTCCAGGGTGGAAACCAGGGGGCCGCTGGTTCTGATGTGGAAGAAGTTCAAGAGGAGCGCCAGACCTCCGGCAATGCCTGTCCTGGTGCCTCTGCCTCTACCAGACCCTGAAAAAGTGAAAGTCACTGTGTTCACAACCGGCTGGTGCAGCGTGGACTGCGCCAACTGCCTGTCTGCCAGGAGTGCAGTGGCAGGGCTTGAAAATGTGGACTATCAGGAGATAGACACCTCAGACAGGGCCAATCTTTTATCACACGGGATCGACGATGCAGTGCTTTTGAACAATGCTCCATTCAGGGAGTATGGAAATCCCTGGAAGTCCGAAGATTTAAGGGCTGCGATACTGGGTCATATCTGAAATACATGGAATAAAAGGACGATCCATGAAGATATATGTCGATGCAGACGGGTTTCCAAAAGCAGTAAAAGAGATTCTGATCCGTGCTGCAATACGGCATCAGGTATCAGTTGTTTTCGTTGCCAACAAGCCATTCAGGCATGAGCAGTCCAGCCTGTTCACCTATGTCCTGGTTCCAGAGGGGCCGGACATTGCGGATGACCGTATCGCTGAACTGGCTGAATCCGGGGATCTTGTGATAACAGGCGATATTCCGCTCGCAGACAGGGTCGTATCTAAAGGCGCATGCGCTCTGGACCCCAGAGGCAAGCTCTACACTGAGGCGAATGTCAAGAACTGCCTGGCTGTGCGCAATCTGCTGAGCAGCCTGCGTGACGAGGGCATGCCGGCCGGCGGGCCACCCGCTTTTGGCAAAAAAGACTGCCTGGCTTTCGCAGATAAGCTCGACAGCTTCCTGGTCCGGCAGCTGAAGGGAAAAAAATGACGAGTGCAAAGCCATCCGCGGCATAAATGCAGGTAAAACCCAAATCAGGGAAAGCCGGAATTGCATCTCAGCTCCTCCAGCGCTTCTGCGATCTCGCGGCGCACTGTCGAGGCCGGCCTGCGCACCTGTTCAGCGATTTCGCTGCTGGTCAGCTCGTGCAGGTATTTCAGGGTCAGCAGCAGCCGCTTTTTCTGGTCCAGCCCTGCCAGCAGGTTCCTGCAGTCAATGGCCTGGTCCATATCCTTTGAATATCCTGGCTCTGGGATTTGATCGAGTTGCAGGACAGGCTTTTGTCTCAATCCGTCCAGAAAACGGTTTTTCAGCACCCTGAAGAGTCAGGACTTGAGCCTTTGTTCAGGGAATGTGGCGAGCAGGTCCATGTGCCTGAGCGCGGTCAGGATTGTATCTGACACCAGATCCTGCGACAGCTCCTTGTCGCGGGTCAGGGACAGGGCGAATCTGTACAGGGAATGCCTGTGGGTAAGATATATTGTTTCGATCATGAATCATTTTCCTCATTGATATAGAACAGTCATTGAGTATTGCGAAACCGGTTAACGAAAAAGTCAGAAACAAAATTATTGAAATCAATTTTCCTCCTTTGATAGGAAAAATCCCCTTCGCTGCGCTTCGGGGATAAGTTGCTGTAGAAATCTTCGTGAACTCAGATTTCAACAGCAACTAAAAAAGGCCACCCTAAGGATGGCCTTCTGGAAACTTGCGTCTGTTTCGGTTAAGGTTCAGACCTCAGGAGAATGAGCGCGGCTGTATGTGCTTTGTTGTTCATTTCGTCATCCTCCTTTCAGATTGATGAATTCATGATAAGCCATGATCAGGATGTTCGCAACAACAATTGGGCAATCATGTTGAAAATTCCTGAGCAATTTTCTTTTTTCATCCGTCTTATATATAGAGTACGCTCCTGCATACTCCGGCGGCCGCCATCAAAAGCAAGGAGGTGTAAAATGATCGGCAATGAGGTGAATCGCTCATAAGGCAGCAGTGCCTTGTGAAAGATACGAAAAAAGGGGCTGTCCGCAAGGGCGGCCTCTTTGCTTTAATGATCGAATGCAGATAATTACTGCCAGAGATCAACGGGATGTCACTGATCTCAAAAGATTCACACTGATTCACAAACAATTACCTTGACGGGGCACATTTTCCGGATAAGATTAATTAAACCTCGAAAGAGAAAAAAACAGAAGGGGACTACATGAAGAAAGCACTGACCGCCATGGTGATCGCACTCGGTTTCTGTCTCAGTCTCAGCGCGCACACCCTCAAGCCGATCGGCAGGGCCACCGACGCCACGATGAACAAGTTCATCGACTATGCCAAGCCTTTGTGCAACGACTGGTTCGTCATGAGCGCTTACAAGATTGAAAAGGTCTCGCCTGTCAATGCGGGCGAATCAAAGGAGCAGACCATGGAGCGCGTGATCAGGTATGCACTGCACAGGGATTATCCGATCACAGGTGATGACGGCGGATACAGCTTCAAACTTGTCAAGGGTCAGATCACAGCCAAGGACCTTGTCAAGCTCATGGGCACCCTCTACATCGATGTCGAACAGTATCAGGCCGACCAGGCGTCCGCCATCCTGGCCGAAGCGGCCAGCAATGGCCTCTGGGTTTATATCGGCACCGGATCAGGCAACAACACGATGGCCTATATCGTGGCCATCGCCGATCCCAAGACCGACGAGATCATCTACACGATGAACAGCAATTTCGGCAGCGACAACTGAAGTTCTGCTCAGAAAGGCAATCGAATCGCCTGGCAGCGGAGAACGCGTCAGGCGATTTTTCTTATCGCCAGAGCCCGATCACTTCGCGCATCAGCACTAACCTGGCAGACTTTGGCCATCTATTTAAGCCGCTCAGGCGTAATTTCTATTTTGACACCGTGATGTGAAATTTCCTTTTTTTTCATCAAACCCTCCGGATTCAGTTGTTACCCGATGATCTTTTTCATGAAAAGCGCGATTTCCCCGTCCGGAAAGTCGGCGTTGGAGTAAAGTGACAGATCGATGCCTTCGATCCTGAAGCCCACGCTGCGGTAAAAGCGGATGGCAGGCAGATTGGTATTCTGAGTTTCTGCAACCAGAGTCCTGAGCCCTGCTTCTGCCGCCCTGCCGGACAATGAGTCCACAAGCATCCTTCCGATCCCGCAGCCGCGGTGATCTTCCGCAACATGCAGTTCCCACACCATCAGGCTTCTGTTCCACTGCCTGGGTTCGGCCAGTGCCAGACCAACCAGGAGCTCGTTCTCAAATGCTCCGAAAGAAAAACCAAGCTCCGGGAGTTTCAGGTAATGCTCCAGATCCTGTTCCGGATTGAAACGCTTGTGATAGGGTCCGGCTGATTCCGTGAGTTCCAGCTTAAGCGTAAAATTTCCGTCAGTTTCTGTTCTGCTGACCCGGAACAATTCATTTGAAGTGTAGCCTGAAACGAGGCGCACCAGATCGTCTGCATTGATTTCCGTCAAAGGCTGTATCCTGATCATTGTGACAGAATATCGCAGAGTCTTGAATCCTTCAAACCGAGCCAGTCCCGTTACTCAGTTATGGTGTCCCCTGTATCTCCCTGGAAAAGGCGTTTTTCAGGCCTGCGAATGATATGCGAGACATGAGAGGGACAACTGCAAAATTGCGTAAATTGAATTTATCCGGACATTGATAAAAGTTCTTTGATGAAAATATGATCGTGATTGATTCTGGGCTTCTGCAATGACTCTCAGGAGATATTGATTAGAATTAAGCGGGGATTGAAAAATATTAGACAGAGTAATAATGTCCGGTTATGGGGATCGGTCCTGAATGAACATCCCTATTCCACAGAGTATCATGACTGCCCCAAAGCACAGAATCCCGACTGAAAACCACATATCTGATGAGCGGCGGGCCACTGAACAGCCGGGAGCTTCGGGGTCAAAATAGATCTGTATGACTTTAGACACTGAGTATTCTTCTTTCCATGGGAATTCCACATCTCCAAGCCTGTACTGCCTGCCTTCGCACTTCGCATCTCCTGCAGTGTAAGCATAGGTCACATCCAGATATTGAACATCATGCGGACGCTTACCGCCGATGTGCCTTGTTTTAAGCTCTGAGCTTGTTATCTGAGCTTCAGCTGGGAGCCAGTTCCTGGTGCCAAAATATTCATGCAGATCCTCAATGCCGTAGAAAGAAAAAATAGCTCCTGTAAACAGAATGGTGATCGCCCAGCGGGTATTTTCTGAAATCAGACTTGAAATGTTAAACAAACTCAATCCTTTGTAACAGAATTCCGGCTCAAATCAGATCCATCTATCATATACTGGAAATCCGCAGCCTTCAAATTGCCGGATTTCGGCATCAGGCAGATGCATGGCAGCCAGGAATCACTTTTTCACCAGTTTCTCATATTCGTCGAACCAGCCGAATCCGAATTCCCTGAATGTTTCCAGGAACTTCGCATTTCCTAGAGCCATCTCGTCAGCCACATAATGCAACCCGAAATAGCGCTGGACTGCGTTGATATATCCATGCTCCCTGATCGATCCCAGGCATTTCTCTGCGAATTCATCGCCTTCTACGGCCCGGCAGACTTTGGCCATCTGTTCAATCCGCTCTGTAGTCGCTTCTATCTTTACATCAGGATATTTTTCCTCAAATGCCTGCCGCAATTCCAGGTCAGTCATTTCCCTGTACTTTTCGGTATGTACGATTACAGAAGCAGCAAGCTTTTTGCGGACAGAAGGTTTAAACTTGGGATATCCAAGAGACAGCAGCACTACAGGGAAAACCAGCTCAGGCAGGTCAAACAGAACTTTCAGTTCGCTGAAACATTCCAGCACTGTTCCGATATACACTGATCCCAGTCCCATTGAATCGGCTGCTGTGCACAGATTCTGGGCAGACATGGCAGTGTCCTGAATCGAGATCCAGAAATGCCTGAAACTGTGATGAGCGGAAAATGGCGCGGATTCAAGCTCAGCCCAGCGCCGCAACCTGTGCCAGTCCAGGCAGAAGAGCAGGTTGAGCGGAGCCTCTGCTACAAAGGCCTGTCCTTCGACAAGCTCGCTGAGTCTTGCCGAGACTTTCCGGTCTTCGATCTTGATGATGGAAAAAGGCTGGAGATTCCCGCCTGTAGGAGCGTGCGTAGCTGCCTTAAACAACAGCTCCTGCACGTCTGAAGCGACCAATTTATTGGAAAAGCTGCGGCAGCTCCCGCGTTCGCAGAGCCGCCAGATTGTCTCATTCGGATAGGTTCCGGTTGATTCAACTTTGACCCCATGCTGGGATGTTTCCTTTTTCATTATGTCCTCCGCAGAATTTCGTCTTGCTGCTTCAGTAATTTTAATGATTCTGCAGGATAAATGAAAGGGAAGACCAGAATTAAACACCTGGAAAAGTAAAATAATAATGCATCGTCCCTGTATCATGTATCCTGGGGCTTTACAATCCTGCCAGTCATGTATTATTCTGTATTCAATGGATTGCAGATGTCAGTTAGTCGGCGCTATGCAATCAGGTAAATTCTGGAGGATAACATGCAGAGGAGAATTTTTCTGATCCTGGTTTTCACGGCTCTTACAATACAATGCGCCATTGGCTGGACAGGCGAATTCAGGCAGATTGTCATCCAGACTGATCCGAGGTTCGAACTTCTGAGCCTGGTTTTCAGGCTGGCCGGCAATCCTGAATACCAGGAATGCATGATCAGCGGGTTTGCCAAGGACGCAGACAGATTTTTCGGGCCATTCAGGGAGCATGAGGCAGTGGCCATGGCCCGGAATCTTTATCAGGACCATGGAGTCGGATACGATGCAGTGATGAGATTCGCGGCCAGCCTGGACAGTATAGACAGCATGCGGATCAGGGATGATTACAGGTCCATTCTCAAGGACAAGAGATGGCAGAGAGACGATGCCGTGAAGTTCAGGCAGGCGCTGGAGTCTTTCGTCAGGGACAGCAGTTTTCCTGAGTTCATGAAACAGCACGCTTCGCTGCTGGCTCTTTCCGGGCAGAGGCTCAAGACACTGCTCGGCAGGAATGACATCATTCCTTTCCTGCAGGCCTTTTTCGGCGATAATGCCGGGCACCGTTTCATACTGGTACCTGCATTTCTCAATGGACCCTGCTGTTACGGCGCGCAAATCCTGCTGCCTGACTCCATTGAGGAATGTTTCTCGATTCTGGGCATCTGGCAGACTGATGATCATGGCAGGCCGGATTTCGACGAGGATGTCCTGGATACGATAATCCACGAATTTTCCCATTCCTATGTCAATCCTCTGGTGGATGCGAACAGCCTTAAGTTTGGCAGTGGCGGAGAGAAGATTTTCAAACTTGTCAGAGAAAAAATGGCGGAACAGGCATACGGGGAATGGAAGACCTTCCTTTACGAAAGCTGTGTCAGGGCCTCTGAGGTGTGCTACCTGAGAAAGACTTTCGGCGATCAGGCAGCTGAGAAAAAGATCGACAGTGAAGAGCGCCGCTATTTCATCATGACCAGAGGCATCTCGGATATCATGTGGAAGGCCTTTCAGAAAAAAAACAGTCGTGGATCGCTGGAAGCGGCTTTCCCGGCTGTCATCAGCTATGTGAGCAGTTTCGCGAAGCAGGCGGACAGGCATCTGGCGGATTTCAGTGCCAGGTGGGAGAAAGAGCGGAAGGAACTGGAACTGAAAGCCCCGAAAATAGTGAGAATGGAGCCTGCCAACCAGGGACTGGACGTGGACTTCAGATGCGACAGGATCACGGTTGAATTCGACCGGCCCATGAAGGACAAGGCCTGGGCTGTTATCGGAGAAGGGGATGACTTTCCTGAAATGGGCACACTGACTTACGATGGTACAGGAAAGATCCTCACTATCCCGGTCAAGCTCAAGCCGAACTGGTGTTATCATTTCCAGCTGAATTCTGATAATTACATGACATTCATGGACAGGGACGGCAATCCCCTCATGCCTGTGGAAGTCGCCTTTATGACATCCGAAGACGGAGCCGGCAGGCCGAAGATAGTTTCTGTCACGCCTGCCGGTGGAGCTGACAATGTAGACAGCAGGCTGGACAGGATCACTGTGAAATTCGACCGGCCCATGATTGACGGCAACTGGTCATTCTGCGGCGGCGCGGATCTCCCGAAAACTGCGGGCAAGCTGTCCTATGACGGCTCGTTCACAGTGCTGACGATCCCTGTGAAGCTGGAACCCGGCAGGCAGTATAGTTACTCGCTGAATACGCTCAGATTCCTAGGTTTCTGCGATCAGAACGGATTTTACCTGAAGCCTGTGCGCCTGACATTCAGAACAGCAAAGTAAACCGGGTATCTGCATTCAAGCCAATCCTTGACGGAGATAAGCAAGGCGGCTGTTACCCGATAATTTTATCCATCTGGTATCATATTTTAAACACATGGAATAAAAGGTTAATCACATGCAATTGAACGGGTATTTCCTCCGTCCTGCTGCAATCAGCGATCTGCAGGACATACACAGCCTGATCTGCGCTCTGGAAGAACAGACTTTTGAATATCAGGAATTCGAAAAAGCATATTCGAAAAACCTGCAGAATCCTGATGTGTTCTATCAGGCTGCTTTGGTGAATAATAGAGTCATCGCTTTCGGGAGCCTCCAGATCCAGACTCTGCTGCATCATTGCGGGCCTGTCGCGGAAATCCAGGAATTGTACGTTGTCCCTGAATACAGATGCCGGGGACTGGGCGGGCAAATAGTTCGAAAACTGAAAGAGAAAGCTCTGGAATCCGGCTGTGCCATTCTGGAAGTAAGCTGCGACAGGGGCAGATTTGAATCCCACAGATTTTACGAACAGCAGGGGTTTGCAGGATCGCATTTCAAGTTTACGCTGAAGCTTTCCTAGCACAGTCCCCGAATCTGGAGGGCAGATGAACGAGTTCAAGCCAATCATAGACTCATTGATCAGGGTCGTGTATTACCAGGGAAACGGCCTGCCGGACCTGGTTGTCAGATACTGGCCGAAGCTGCGGCAGAAGCCTGAGGACAGATACAGCCATGTGGCAGTGATCAGGAATGCCGAAAAGATCGAGTCTGAACCCGGAAAAGGCGTGCAGCTGATCAACTGGAATGAGATGACCTGCATCTGCACTGCCGATGTCTATGAAATCAGGGATTTGACCGCCGGCGAAAGCGAGGCCGGCTGGGCCTGGCTCAACACCCAGGTCGGACGGAAATACGACTGGCAGGGGATCATCGGCTATGCCTCGCAGACGTTCGGTCAGGATCCTGACAGATGGTTCTGCTCGGAACTGGTGGAACAGATGAGCGAGAATATCGGCAGGAAGCTGATCCCGGGTCTCAGACCGAATGAAATCAACCCGCAGATGCAGAGCCACAGCGACAGGCTTTTGATGATCGGCAGTTTCATGACAGTGATGGAGCTGAAAAGATGAGTTCTACCAGCGCTTCTGCGTTGACTCGATGGAAAATTTCCATTCTGGTATCATATCTAAAACAGGTGGAGTATTTATGAAAAAAGGTAATATCTTTGCAGGTTTACTGATTTCGCTGATCCTTTTTCATTGCATTGCCGCTGGTGCAATTGCTCAAAGGATTTCCCAGGGCCAGCCTGTGCAAACAGCCGCAACGCCTGAACTGAGAATTGTTACGCTTACACCTGCGGCCACTCCAGCGCCTGCGCCGACGCTTGAAATGCCTGCAGCTTCTGTACAAAAATCCGGCAAAGTGAGGGTCAATGGCTGGATCCAGAAAACCGCGGACGCAGGATTCAGCCCGCGCGCTTCTCACCTGAGCCTGGTCTTTCAGGATAAAATCTGGGTTATCGGTGGAGGCAATCCGGCAGTAAAAGGTGGTGGAGACGTCTGGAACTCAGCAGACGGAACCATCTGGAAGGAAGTGATTTCTGACTGCAATACTTTTGGCGGTTATCTGCTTTCAGGTTTTATTTTCCAGGATAAGATGTGGGTAATCTCCAGAAACGGATATGATCATCAGTTGATGGTCTGGAACAGCAATGATGGAGTAAAGTGGACACAGATTTTCAATTCCGCTGATTTCTATAAAAACCTGGCAGGATGCGTTCTTTTT
The DNA here is from genome assembly GCA_028687545.1 of Candidatus Wallbacteria bacterium. Taxonomy (NCBI): domain Bacteria; phylum Candidatus Walliibacteriota; species Candidatus Wallbacteria bacterium. The sequence continues at coordinate 9,762 of JAQTZZ010000035.1, read as the reverse complement.
AAGGACAGGATCTGGCTGATAAAGAGTTTTGAGGATAAAAGCAAAAACTCAGTCTTTTCTTCTGCTGATGGAGTGAAATGGAAGCTTGAGGTGCCTGCAGCGTCTTTCAATCTGAGAGACTCTACTGCCCTGGTGGTGCATAACGACTGCCTGTGGATGATCGGAGGCATGGCTTTCGCTGATGGAATATCATACTTGGACGATGTCTGGTCTTCCAGAAACGGCATTGACTGGCAGCTTGTCACTCAGCATGGCGGCTTTGGCAAGCGCGCCCTGCATTCAGCCCTGGAATATCAGGGGAAAATCTGGATAACAGGCGGCGAATGTGAGAAAACATGCCTGAATGACATCTGGTTTTCCAAAGACGGGGCAAACTGGGGGCATCCGAGAAAGAATGCGGGATTCAGCCCGAGATTTTCGCAATCGAGCGTTGTTTTCAAGGACAGGATCTGGATAATCGGCGGCTCTGACGAGGATAATCATACCTTTAATGATGTCTGGTGCTCTGCGCCGATGGGCATCAGAAAGTTCTTTGGGTCATTCATTGTCCTGATTTTCGTGGCCATATCCATAGGCATAATGCTCAACATCAAACGCAGTGCCGGAAATCAGTGAAATTCATGGTGGAACTGGCCAGGAGAAGTTTCTGAATGGAGGTTTGAAGATGAGCCTGAAAAAATGGGTCAGCCGCATTGCCTCGGCAAGTCAGAGAGTAAGGCGCAGAGAGCTTCTCAGGATACTCCGGGAAACCGGCTGTCCCTATATCCTTTATCGGGACAATTTAAATGGTGTCTGGTTTGAAAATATAGTCTTATCCTTTAATCCGGGCAGGCCAAGGCTTGTGCTCGGGGCTCATTACGACAGCGTCAGAGGCAGCACAGGAGCTAACGACAATGCCGCTGCTGTCAGCATTCTGCTCAGGATGGCTGAGTATTACCTGAAGAATGACCCGGGGATTCCACTCGATCTCGTCTTCTTCGACCTTGAGGAAGGCCACGGAGTGGGAAGCAGGGCATATCTGGAGCGGGTCAGAAAACAGGACATCAAGGCCATGATCAATCTGGACATCTGCGGAACCGGGGATCTGATTCTGGTTGCGCAGGGCAGGAGTTCAGGCTTGATATTCAGGGCCATGCTCAGGAAAACAATCAGAAGCCATCCTGTCCGGGTTGTGAAAGCCCTGCCTCATGGCGACGAAGCTTCCTTTGAAAAAAAGGGGATCCCAAATCTCTCGGTCTGCATAATTCCTGAGAATGAAGCTGAGATACTGGCAGGTTTTGTTCCTGCCATGCAGAAGGGCAAAACACCTTCAGTCAGGCCTCCCATAATCGAAACAATGCACAACGGCCCGCGAGATTCGATAAATACAGTGAAAGAGAAATCGATGCAGACAGTCCTGCAGTGGGCATTGGCTGCAGTGGAAGCCCTGGCCAGCGCTTCTGGTAAATGAAAAGCAGAGGAGGATTCCATGCCGGATTTCAAAAGCATCGCCGCACCGTTTTCCCAAAGGGTGATACTCGTTTACTTTGATCTGCGGAAATTCTCATACATAGAGAAGAACTTTGACTGCACCGGGATTTATCAGGAGCTGAACCGCATGCACGAGACAATCTGCGACCTGGTGGCCGTTGAGGACGGTTTCTGCATCCGCTTCATCGGCGACAACACGATGGTGCTGTTCGACTCGTCCCGGCTGGAAAAACTGCCTGACCTGCTCCACAAAATCAAGAGCTCTGTTGACGGGTATTTCAGGGACAAGGGATTCCCCTGCGGCCTGCATGTACTGGCCCACATCGGAAATGGCAACATCGGGATGCTTGGCGGCAGGGAGAAAAAGAGCATCGACGTCAGCGGCGATGTGCTGAACCTGATCGGGTACTGCATCTTTCTGGTTGATTCATCCGACAATAAGGAGCTGTTCAACGGGTTCGTCGTGTCCGCGGATTTTCACCAGGCGCTGCCTGCGCCGGAGAGGGAGAAATTCCGCGAGATCGAAGTGCAGTCTAAAAAAATGTACCTTTTCACCTGACCTGGGAGACAGACAGGAACAGTATCCTGTTATGAGATGTTCAGTGAGTTGGAGTCCCATCACCAGCGAGTCCTTTTTCAACAGCCCTGAACCACTGTTTTTAAACTGCAGGATACTGAAGTCAGAGAAAGTCCTAAATGCGTCCCTTTATCCCCGTTGACTGTGACTGTCCTGTTGATTACAATTTTCCTGTCAGCAGAAGTCAGAACGGAGAAACTGGAATGAAAGCAGCCATGGATGATTTGCAGGTAATGTTTGAAGAATGTGGCCTGAAGGGAAGGGTCGTGTCCATCAGGCGGCTGCAGGAACTTAAGGAAGAGATCGCAGGCCGCAGGTCCGGAGGAGAGCTGGATGAAGCGCTGTATCAGGAAGGAATGTCGTTTTTCTCTTTCCTGGCTCCGGATTCATTGCCTGCAGCTGAATCCCTGATCGTGATGGCAATGCCGAGGCCGCAGACCAGAGTCAGCTTCACATACAGGGGAAAAGTCCATCCACTTACATTCTCAAGCATTGCAGACACAGCGCGGAACGCGGAAAAAAATCTAAAGGACTGGCTGGCCCGGAAAGGGTACAGTGCGGCCTCAGCCAGAATCCCCAGGAAACTGCTGGCAGTCAGGAGCGGGATCGCGCAATATGGCAGGAACAATATCGCCTATGTGGCGGGCATGGGAAGCTTTTTCCAGATCCTGGCGTTCTTCTCGGATCTGCCCTGCCGGGAAGATACCTGGAATGAAATGCGCGTAATGGACAGATGCCGGGACTGCCGGGCCTGCCTGAGCAGCTGCCCCACAGGCGCGATCACAGCTGAGCGTTTCCTGATCCGTGCCGAGCGCTGCCTGACTTTTCATAACGAAAAACCCCCTGAACATGCTTTCCCGGCCTGGATAAACAGAGAATGGCATAATTCCCTGGTCGGCTGCATGCTCTGCCAGCAGTGCTGCCCGGAAAACAGAGAACAGTTGGACAAGTTTGATGGCAATGAAGAATTCTCAGAGGAAGAAACCGCCCAGATCCTGTCCGGTACCACGGCCGACCGGCTTTCTGCTGCAGCCAGAGCAAAGCTTGAGCGGCTGGGTCTGCTGGAATTCATGGCAGTCCTGACCCGCAATCTGGGTGCGATTCTGTCATGAAGAAAACTCCCTTTGCTGATGAATTGCTGATTTGGAAAAGGGAGAACCTTTAATAAGAAAAATCATATTAAAGCATAATGGCGAAACTCTTAATAAGAGACTTATCTGTGTTACTTTACTTCCTGAACAGAGTTAAATATTCTCCGAATGAATACAGCCTGTTTCTAGCAAAACCTGTTATTTCATGAAAAATACCCAGTCTGATAAAGTCTTTGGATAGTGAATTGGCTGTCGGAAAAGAAATCTTCAATTCCTCGGAAATTTGATTGACTGTTACAATTGGTTGAGAAAACAGAAATTTCAGCAGCTCCAGACCTTTATCTGTTCTCCTGCCCAGGGATAACAAGTTCTTTTCTACTGATTCTCTTAATTTAATGATTTTTTTGAATGTATCGATACCATTTTGAGCAGTTTCTTTCACACCGGCCAAAAAAAACCTGATCCATTGCTCGATATCGTTGCCGGTTCTAACAATAGTCAGGGAATCATAGTATGAACCTTTATTCCTAGCAAAAAAGTCGGACAGGTAAAGTGTGGGCTTGCTTAAAAGTTTCCTGTCCACGAGTTGCAGCATAGTCAGTAACCGGCCAATTCTCCCATTCCCATCAAGAAATGGATGAATGGTCTCGAACTGATAATGGCTGACTGCCACTTTGACCAGGAAAGGTATTTCCAGATCATCGTTGTGCCAGAATTTTTCCAAATCAGATAGAAGATCAGGCAATTCATCAGGATGAGGAGGGACGAAAAATGCGTTGCTCAGGTTTGATCCGCCAATCCAGTTCTGAGATTTCCTGATTTCTCCAGGGTACTTGTTGCTGCCTCTAGCTCCGGACATCAGAATGGAATGAGTGTTTTTCAACAGTCTCATTGAAAGAGGCAGCCTGTCAAGTTCTTCTATAGCGGAATTCATGGCTTTGATGTAGTTCTGGACTTCCAGCCAATCATCCCGACGCTCAGGCGTGATTTCTTCCTCTTTCATCACAGCTTCATCGATCTCAGTTCTGGTGCCTTCGATCCTGCTGGAAGTGGTGGCTTCTTTAACAACGTGCATCCTGATGAAAAAATCTATGTCTGGAACAAGGGAAGAATAAGCGTTCAGCTCACCCACAAGCCGTATAGCATCTTCAAGATTCAGAATCATTTTCCTGTCATTGAATTCCCAAGGCCTGTTGATCAAGGAAGGACTGAAGCTTTTGTACTGAAACTGCTGTTTATTGGTCCCTGCAACAAATCCAGTCAAATCTTCAGAAGTTTTAATAAGTTTTTCCATATTAAAAGATTACATCAATATTTTTAATAAGACAAGACATTTTATCGAAAAACAGACAAGTCAATAAATCTTTCGGCAACAACCAGCTACTGGCATGAATCAACCTGATCAGCCTCAATTTTCTGTCTGAGCATCATTGGGTTATCACTGTGCCGTTGGTATTAAAAAAAGGCCCCTTTAAAGAGGCCTTTTTGCTTTTGGTGCCGGGGACGAGAGCTGATTGATGGCGTGAGAACAGTAGATTAACGATGTGGCACAACTATAAACGACTAATTGACTAGGTGGGGAATTGGTAAGTTGAGTAATACCGGAAATATGTAATCTGAGATTTCCTTGTAGCTGTTTTGAATCAATCATTTCGCGCCAGCAGGTGGTAGTTTCAGCTGATCATTATCAATGAAAGAATGATCGTGCTCTCCAGGTACGATTATCTTGTATCCAAGTTTCCGATAGGTTGATCTGCGTTTCCGAAACATCGATAGAGCCAGTGGAGAGGCTTCGTCAAGGTAATCATAGATGATAATTGTCTTTTTTCCTGCACTATCCCGCTGAATTCTCCCCGCATACTGCACGAGCTTACCTTTGAATGAAAAGGGCATTGCCAAAAACAATGTGTCCAGTACCGGCAGGTTGAATCCTTCCCCGATCAGCTGGCCTGTGGCCAGTATAAATGGGCGAGAGCCTTTGGACAGGCATTCGCTGATTTCCGCATTGACCTGTTCCCGGGTACGTTTGTTAAGACTGCCCGCCAGAATAAACTCTTTTACAGGGAACTTGGTTCTATCCCTGATTGAAACTGACAGCAGGTTCAGGTGTTCTTTCCGTTCTGAAAGGACGAGAGGGAACCCTCCGTCTGCAATCACTCCAGCCACATCATCAGCAATCAACTCCAGGCGTTTCCGGTCATTGACGATTATCTCATAGAATTCCTGAATCATCAGTTCCTGGTCCGGATCGGCAGGAAAGGCCACGCCAGTCTTTTTTACGATCGCTTTTTTCTCGAATTTCTGGCCTGAAAGCTCCTTCATTTCATACCTGACCGGACCGCACTGCATATGAATGATCGGTTGATGACCATCCTTTCGGTATGGAGTAGCTGTAAGGCCTAATACGAATTTTGCAGGGATTTTCTTCATGACAGATTCGAAGCTGAATGCAGGAATGTGGTGACATTCATCCACAATCACCTGCCCATACTGGCTTAGAAAATCGGTGTCTTCCAGTTTTGAGATCGTCTGCAGCATAGCCAGGTCGATAAAACCTGTGGCTTTCTTCTTGCTGCCCCTGATAGCTCCAATTTTGTCGGATTTTATGCTCAGGAAAATCTTGAGCTGCTGTCTCCACTGTTCCAGAAGTTGGGATCTATGGGTTAGGATAAGTGTCGGCAGTTTTCTCGTTCCGATCATCTGACAGGCAATTACGGTCTTACCAGCTCCTGGCGGAGCAACAAGCACTCCTGTTTCGTATTCACAGATGCCTGCACAGGCAGATTTCTGTTCAGGCAGCAGTTTTCCCAGAAACTTAACTTTGATTTTCTTTCTGTTTTCCCGATTGTCGGTGCAACTGACTTTAGCAGTTGCAATACCAAGCAACTCCAGGCATGTGTCGAGAACTCCCCTGGGCAGGAGAAGCGTCTTACTCAACAATTCTCCACAAAAGATATATCTGGGTGTTTTCCAAGTGGAAAATCTTAACCGTTGCAGCTCGTAAAACTTAGGATTGGCGAATACCGCAGTATTCTTCAAGGCATTGATCAGGTTCTGCGGCAGACCTTCCAGATTGATCCTGATTTGAGAGTCAATTGCAATTACCACTTGTCCGGGGTAACAGCCTTTCAGCTTATGCCTGGCAGAAGACTTGAGCGTCTTTTCATCAAGCATCAATTCATGTTCCTCATAGGCAGCAGATGAGTCAGATACTATGTTCTGAGAGTTAAGTAGTGTCTCTATTTCACGGCAAGAGATCATCCTGCATCTGGCAAGGAATTGCCATTGGTTCTCATAAGGAATAAATTTTTCATCCAGAAATTCTGTATTGCCATTTTCTCTGGCGGATTTCTGCAAGGGAAGAGCGATCAGATTGCCGAAGCCGCCTTTAGGAAGATAATCCTGGCTGGGAAAAAACCTGTCGTAGCTGGCAAGTGACAGTAAAGCTCTTGCGACTGATGCCTGGGAAAGGATCAGAGTGCCGAGACGTCTGGCAAGGCAGGCCGGTACCGGCTCAGAGAAAAAGATCCAGGCATGGGCACCGTTACCTGACCTTGAACGTTCGAGCCCGGTTTCAATGCCGAATTCCCTGGCTGACTTTCTGTATGCTTCCGAGTCTTCCAGCCATGACTCATCATCAAAATCTACTGCCAGAAAAGTGCAGGTGTCATTCTCCCGGATGGCATAGGTTCCAATAACCAGTCTGCCTTCAAGATGAGATTTTACAGCGGTTTCGTTCAGAGCCTCAAAAGCACGGTTCTTGCATTCAGTGCATTTAATGGAAGGCTTACTGCAAAACGCTTTTACCCATTCATTCCTGCAGACCGGAGAATAACCTTTTGTTCCTTTTGACTGATTTTCCCAATACTTAGGGTAGATGTCTTCGCGACATCGGAAAAGTTTGAGGAATAAAGCAATCTTTTCATCCGGAGTTTCCGGAACTTTGTCAGATGCGGGTTTCCCAAGAATTGTGGGAAGAATAACTGGCTTTTCTTTAAGTCTGGCTATCTCCAGTCTGACCTTGTTTTTTTCTTCGATCAAATTTGAGATATTCTGCTCGATTTCCACAAGCCTGTTCAGCCAGAAAGAGAGATCATTGTTTTCTGCCATGATCTCTCAGAGCCATGGCCCTGGATGTTTCCAGGTAGTATAGCTGGAATTACCACTGTGTATGGCTTCCAGAACTGGATTAAAAAATATAATCAGCATCTCCGCGATTTCCGGGAATCCGATTTTTAAATCCTGAAAGAAAATATTGTTGATGAAACCTTTCCATTGAGCTGATTTCACTGGATCTCCAGCAAGCATCCTCAGTAAATCAGTTGAACTCAAGGGAGCTCTGGTATCCCGACTTTCAAAAACAGTTCTGATGGCTGTGGATATGATGGATAGTTCAAAGTCCAAGTTTTGCGTCAGGAACCAGATATCGTAAAAATCCTTCATCCTGCTGTTCAGCCTGCCATGCTGCACCATGGCATGAAATTTCTCGGCAATAGCGCTTTCTCTGGAATAACCATGGATTCTGGGTGCCGGGAAATCCAGAAGTGTGGGGTAGTCGATCATTTGATCGCAGGGAATAATCTTATCACCAAAGCCGATGTCAATCTGCATGTGAATTCGCACATTGCTCAATCTGGCGAGCAGCTTTACTCTGACACCAACGTATTCCATGTTTGCTGTGATGTTCTCAACCGTGACGCTGTTGCTGTCGAAATCCAGTCCATCCGGTTCCACAGGGCTCGAACAGATTTCCTTTATCATTGTCATGATATTCTCAAGAGTATTGTCAGTCCTACCTAGCAGATCAATGTCCATCGTCGGCCTGGTCGGACCGAGTTTCCAGATCTGAAGCATCAGTGCCCCTTTCAGTACAAAACAATCTCTATGAGGGGAAGCTGAGAGTCTGTATAAGAAGCGCTCTATTCCGTAATTTCTCAGCAGATCGTTAAAGGGTCTATTTGTTTCAACTGATAGGTTTGAAAGCCTTCTATTGATTGAAGCCTGAATATTTTTGATTTCCTTTTTCAAAGCAGTGTCTCCAGATAGGGACTTATTACGCTCTCGACTCGGCAAAGATCGGCATAGTAGAGGACCTTTTCCACATTGAATTTTTTCGACTGCCTGTAGTTTTTCAGTGCTTCCAGAATTACATCCATTCCGATTTTGTTGCGATATTTGAAGCAATCAGCCAGGGTTTTTTCGACTGAATAAATCCGAACCAGTTGATTGTCAAATTGGTGCTTTTCTATGCCTTCGCTGAATGACTTGCCTGCAAATTGAAATATCCTGGTCCGCGGGTATGAAATTCTGGGGCGGTTCCGCCCCCTTTCCACTGCAAGATATATGTAGTGAGGAATCCTGGTCGTGAGGTGATGGAAGTCCAGTGCTGAAATCAGGCAGATAACAGCTTCAGGCGCTCTCAATGAAACCAGGGTCAGGTCAGAGTTTTCAAGCGGCGGAAGTTCAGCCAGTCGATAAAAGCCCCTTCCAAGGCGAATAATAAGCCCGCAGGATGTCATTCTTTTCAGGGTGTAGATGGATATCCCCTGTTGCTTCGCTTCTCCGGTCGTCAGCATGCCTTTGCTGGCTTTGAATGCAGAGACTTCAAGCTTAAAATCAGTATTTGGAATTTTCATAATTAAAATAACCCATCCCGGTTAATGATATCTGGGATGTATAATATTAATTATCAATTTCAAAGTCAAATGAAAAATCTTATCCAACTTTCATCAAAATCCTTGATGATTCGTTTAATGTCAGGTTCACGGGGGAATTTTAAACATGGGTTATCAATTTGGGTTATCACCTGTGTCGCAGGCAATGAAAAAGGCCCGCCGTTAAGCGGGCCTTTGGTTAGGTGGTGCCGGGGACGAGACTCGAACTCGTATGGGGTTACCCATACGCCCCTCAAACGTACGTGTCTACCAGTTCCACCACCCCGGCTACGTTTGGAGATTGCCTTTGAAAAGCCTGAGCTTTTTTCAAGGTCCGGACAGAGTCTGCAAAGACCATGCCCGGGAGGTAGAACAATGCTAAATTGTTTAGCGTGCTTTTTCAACCCCTCTTCTGGTACCGGTCACCTTGTGGCAGGCCACCTGATGGCCGGCTGTGGCCATGGCGAGAGGCGGGATCATCTGCTCGCAGACCTGGATCGGTTCGATCGAGCATTTGGTGCGGAAGGGGCAGCCTGCCTGCGGGATCTGTTCCAGATTGGTATGCCTGAGCGGGATTTCCCATTTCATGAATCTGCCTGATTCCTCTTTGATTACAGGCGCGCATTTCAAGAGGAGCTGAGTATACGGATGCAAGGGGTTATCGAAAAGTTCGTCTGCAGGCGCGTTTTCCAGGATCTGGCCGCCGTACATCACAGCCACCCTGTCCGCAGTCTGCCTGATCACCGATAAGTCGTGCGAAATGAAGAGCATGGTCAGATTCATTTCTTTCTTCAGATCATTCAGCAGGTTGATGATCTGCGACTGCACTGACACGTCCAGCAGGCTCACAGGTTCGTCGGCGATGATGAATTCCGGCCTTAAAATCAGTGCCCGCGCAATGCAGACACGCTGCTGCTGCCCGCCAGAGAGCTCTTTGGGATAGCGCCGCAGATAGTCAGGTGACAGGCCT